>JAYTGH010000496.1:0-4029 GCA_043733645.1 Flavobacterium sp.
GAAGGTAAAAATCCCGACTTACCAGTTTTAATGATGGGTTCACATCTCGATTCACAACCTTACGGCGGAAGATTTGACGGAGTAGCCGGAGTTTTGTGCGCGATTGAAGTTGTGCGAACATTGCGCGAAAACGGAGTTGTTCCTGAAAGAAGCATCGAAGTCATTTCATTTGCTGATGAAGAAGGCTGGCGTTTCAACAAAGGCTTATTCGGCTCACGAGGAATCTTAGGCAAACTCGAAGAAGGCGAATTGCAAAGAAAAGATCAGGACGGAATTACACGCGAACAGGCATTAAAGGATTTCGGTTGCGATAGTACCAAATTCAAGGAATCAGAATACAAACCCGGAAGCATTTTTTGCTTTTTAGAATTACACATAGAGCAAGGTCCGGTCTTAGATATGGCGCACAAACCGATTGGAGTAGTTTCCGGAATTTCGGGACCATTGTGGTGGACAGTCAAACTCAAAGGAATGGCGGGTCATGCCGGTTCAGTTCCAATGCCCATCCGAAAAGATGCGATGGTAGGAGCGGCAGAAATCATCATCGCCTTAAACGAAATTGCAACACAGGTTCCGGGAAATCCAACTGTTGGAACTGTTGGAACACTTAATGTTTTTCCGGCGTCAAGAAATATAATAGCCGAAGAAGTTACGATGACTGTCGATTTACGTGACATCGATTTGGAAAGAAGAAACCGTTATGAAAAACAACTGCGTGATAAAATAGAATCAATTACAAAAAAACATAACTTGACGTATTCCATTTCGGAAGATACCAAAAGCGACCCACGTTACTGCGCCGATTGGATTAAGGAAATTATTCACGCTGAATGTGATAAGCTTTCGCTTGACGCTATCGAATTAATGAGCGGCCCTTTCCATGACGCACTGGCATTATCCTATGTTTGTGATTACGGAATGATTTTCGTTCGTTGCAAAGATGGAATTAGCCACAACCCATTAGAATATTCTTCTTATGAAGATTTAGCCATTGGTGCCAATGTTTTATTAGGAACTGTTATGGGGATTTTGAATAAATAAAAAACAATTTTATAAAATAAAAAAGCCTTTACATCATTTCAAAGGCTTTTTGCTTTAATTCTCTTTTCTAGGCTCTTATAAATAACTTTGGGAAGAGGATTCTGTAACTTCCTATAAAACAGCTAAAGTTTTATATTTTTTAAAGCCAATGGCTATGAGGCTTAAGCCTTTTTAAAAATATTTTTTTTTAACTATTGTGGTTTTTTTAAATTTAATACGTAACACAATGCGCTACATTTGTGGCAGATAGCTAATTTTAGTTACCCCAACCTCCCTAAAAGATTATTCTCCCAAAGATAATCTGTCCTTTTTAAATACTATATCTCGTGAAAAGAATTGTACTCTGTTCTTATCGGGCATTTTATGTCCTGATGTTTTTTTGTTTTGGTTTCCTTTCAAGTGTTCGTGCGCAATGTTTGCCTAACCTTGGTGCATCCTCAAATTTTGTACTCTTTACTACCACTGGTGCAATAGGAAATACAGGCACATCTACTATTACTGGAGATATAGGAACCAATGCAGGTGCGGTTACTGGTTTTGGTCCTCCTTCAGTTGTGAATGGAGTTACACATATTACGGATAGTGCTACTTCTCAAGCCTCTTCGGATTTGATAGCAGCCTATAATCAGTTGTATTCTTTAACTCCAACTATTACAAATCATCCTGCCGCTTTTGGAACGGAAACCATTATTGCTGGAATATACAATATTGGTGGCGCGGGATCCGTTGAGGGAACACTTGTTCTAGATGGGCAAGGTAATTCGAGTGCGATTTTTGTTTTTAAAATTGGTGGCGCTTTTACCACAGGAGCAGGAAGTACCATAACTTTAATAAATGGTGCCAAGGCAAGTAACGTGTTTTGGTTAGTCGATGGTGCTGCTGCGATGGCGGCATCTACAACAATGAGCGGTACTATAATTGCCAATGGTGCTATATCCATGGGTGACGGAGGAAATCTATATGGAAGATTATTATCTACTACTGGTGCCATTGCTGTTTATAATGTGGTCTCCGATTCGGATGGAATTGAAATTGCAGATGCCGTTGGCGGAACTGTTTCTTCTAATCAAACAAGTTGTACTGCATTTACACCAACTGATTTAGTTTTAACAGGAAGTACCGGAAGTGTTACATGGCAAAAATCAGCGGATGCTGCTTTTACTTCACCTGTAACGATAGCTTCAACCGCTACTATTTTAACTGGAGCAATCATTGGTAATTTGACAACTACAACTTATTTTAGAGTGAAACTTCATAGTACCAATTGTACTGTTGCTTATTCACCTTATATAACCATTACTATTGGTACCCCTACAACTTGGGATGGAACCACTTGGAGTAATGATACCCCAACCACCACCTCGGCGATTACCATTTCAGGTAATTATTCTATTTCAAGTAATTTAGTAGCTTGTACTTTAAGAGTGACTAATAATGCCGTTGTAATTCTTCTTTCAGGTAATACTATGACCTTAAATGATGCTTTGATAGTTGATAGCGGTAGTAGTTTCACTTTAAACAATAATGCCAATTTGATTCAGAGTGGTAGCACAAATACAAATAGTGGAAGTATTAATGTAAAAAGGAGTAGTTCAGCTTTAAAGCGTTTGGATTATACCCTATGGTCTTCTCCAGTGTTTGCTCAAAACCTTTTGTCTTTTTCTCCCGTGACTTTACCAACACGGTTTTATGATTATATAGCTGCTGAAAATGTTTATGAGGCCATTGTTCCTTCCACCACGACTTTCGCTCCGACAAAAGGCTACTTGATACGCATGCCAAACAATCAACCTATAGTTGCAACAATTTGGGACGGTCTTTTTACAGGGGTTCCAAATAATGGGGATTATGCTTATACCATGTCAGTTGGAGATGCCACTCATCGGTTTAATTTGATTGGGAATCCTTATCCATCCCCTATTGATGCGGTAAAATTTGTCGCAGAAAACAGACAAGCAGGCGCAGAAAAGATTAAAGGGACTTTATATTTTTGGAGAAAAACCAACAATGCAAACAGTCCGAGTTATTGTTCTTGGTCAAGAGCTGGAGGAACAACAGGAACGTTTGTTACTAATGGGGAATCTGAAGTTAATGATTTGAATGGTGTCATTCAAACAGGGCAAGGTTTCTTTGTTGAGGCGGAAGCCAATGCTAATACAGTTAATTTCACCAATTCTATGCGAATGAGTAATACTGTAGGTCAGTTTTTTAGAACTACTCAACCATTTTCGGAAAGTAACCGTATTTGGTTAAATGTTACTAATACAAACGGTGCTTTCTCTCAAACTGCGATTGCTTATATGACAGAAGCTACTCAGGGATTGGATGCTGAAATTGATGGCAGATTTATTAATGATGGCGCAACGGAATTGTATAGTTTGGTTGCCGATGAAAAGTTGGTTATTCAAGGTCGTGCCTTACCTTTTGATAACGCTGATGTGGTGCGATTAGGATTTAAAGCGTCGGTAGCGGGGACTTATAGTATTTCGTTAGATCATTTTGATGGCTTGTTTACTGAAGGTCAGGATGTTTTTTTAAGAGATCTTTTAACTGGGAATATTCAGAATTTGAAGCTTGGTGTTTATTCTTTTGCTTCTGATGTGGGGACATTTGACAATCGTTTTGAAGTGGTTTACACGAATCTTCTGGGGACTACTCCCAACGTTTTTGCTGCCAGCATAGTGTTGGTGTATGTAAATAATGGTGATTTAGTAATCAATACGGGTGCTGTGACAATGGCTGAGGTTAAAGTATTTGATGTTTTAGGTCGCTTGATGGTTATGAAAAGAGCTATCAATGCCTCTGAAACGAGAATGCAAATCGGAACAGCGACAGAAGTAGTTTTGATAAAAGTCACTTCAGCAGATGGTGATGTGGTAAATGTAAAAACAGTTTGGTAATTAAAAGCCACTACATTATTGAAACGACAAGTTGAAATAGTAATTTATATGAAATAAAAAAGCCATCAGAGAAATTTGATGGCTTTTT
>JAYTGH010000497.1:0-10658 GCA_043733645.1 Flavobacterium sp.
TTAGAATTTCATTTTCACTTTCGAAAAATATTGTTTTATCATTGTGATTTCCTTCAATCAGGTAATGACTTCCTAAAAAATAGGATTTAACAACGGTAACTTTTAAATCCGATTCTTCAACAATCACCAATTGATTTGGATAAATAAGCTCCGTTGTTCCATCTATTTCTATTTCATTCACATCCCCAAAAAGTGATGCGACATATTTGGTTTTTGGATTATCATAAATCGCTTTTGGGTTACCTTCTTCTATGAGTTGGCCATCTTTTAAAACCAAAACCTCATCTGCAAAAGACAATACATCGGAACTGTCATGTGTAGCAAAAATAGATGTGATTTGTTTTTCTTTTAGATAACCAAAGAGTTTTCTACGCAAGCTGTTTTTTCTAAAATTATCGATATGACTAAAAGGTTCGTCCAACAACAAAACTTCGGGCTCAAGCGCTAAAACTCTGGCTAATGCTATGCGTTGCATTTGTCCGCCACTTAAATTCTTTGCTTTTATATTGGCATAATCTGTCATTTCTACAATATCCAATAATTCAGCAATGCGTTCATTTTTTTGTTCCGGATAAAAATTGGAAAGGTATTTACCAACATTTTCAGCAACGGTAATAAAGGGCATCAAATCAAAATCTTGCGCCAAATATTTCATAAAATCCATTCCGGGAATAAGATTATATTTTGGCCCTAAAACTTCAATATCATTCCAAAATAATTGCCCTTCATCTAAGTCATACAATCCATAAATAAGTTTTAGTAAAGTGCTTTTTCCGCAACCACTTTCGCCAATGATAGCTAGATTCTTTCCTTTTTCTAATGAAAAAGCAATGTTATTTAGTGTGATAGAATCCGAATAGGAAAAAGAAACTTTCTTTACTTGTAGCATAATTTTGAAATGAATAATAAATTTACGAAGATATTTAAATAAATAAGAGCGAAACTTATATACAAAGAATCGCTCTTATCAACCTAACCAATAACAAACCAATTTTGATTATATTATATATTTTTCGAATGACTTAGTATCAATTCGTGCTTTTAAATCATGTAGTAAATTATATAATCCGAAGAATGTTCTGTTGATGTATAAAAAATGCTTCGAACCCCGATTGCCATTGATCTTGCGAAGCTGAGTATCTTTTGTAAACTCTTCTCCCATTTGAGCTATTTGTCCAAAAAAATCATCATCTGAAAAATCAAAATAATCCCCATGAAACGGCTTGGTAAACAAACTCAATAAATCATAAAATATTTTGGTGAAATAAGCTAACTCTTTCTCAGAATCATCCGCTCGCAAAATTTCTAATTCATATAATTTTTCAACAAACAATTTAGGATTATCAATAATTTCAGGTCGAGCCAATTCAAAATACGGAACATAAAACTCCTCGGGAACCTGCTTCATACAGCCAAAATCAATAGCTACTAAATTGCTTTCAGCATCTATCAAAAAATTTCCAGGATGCGGATCGGCGTGCACTTGTTTTAAATGATGCATTTGATACATATAAAAATCCCAAAGCGCCTGTCCTATTGTATCACTTTTGACTCTATCTTCATTTCGTCCTGTAAATTCAGAAAGATGTTCAGCCTCTATCCACTCCATAGTTAAAATCTTTTCAGACGATAACTCAGGATAGTATTTTGGAAAACGCAAGTGCTCAATTTTTCCGCACAAAGCAGAAACTTCTATACTTTGTTTTAGTTCTAAAACATAGTCGGTCTCTTCGAGTAGTTTATCTTCTACTTCCTTGAAATATTTCTCGGAATCTTTTCCTTTCAGATTAAACATTCGCGTTGCAAAAGGCTTTACCAAAGCCAAATCCGAACTTATACTATCCGACACTCCCGGATACTGGATTTTCACAGCAAAATTTTTCCCATCCTTAGTTGCTTTGTGTACCTGACCGATACTCGCCGCATTCGTGGCATCCGGGTTGAAAGTGTCGAATATTGCTTCGGGATATTTCCCTAAATATTTTTTAAATGTTTTTCGAACTAGTGGCGCTGATAATGGTGGAACCGAAAATTGTGACAACGAAAATTTATCAACATACGCTTGTGGCATAATGCTTTTATCCATGCTAAGCATTTGAGCAACTTTCAAAGCACTTCCCTTGAGGTTTTTCAAACCATCATAGATATCTTCGGCATTGTTTTCGTTTAGTTTGTCACGATTCAAAGTTGGATTTACTATTTTTTCGCCGTAATAGGCAACATAGTTTCCTCCTACCTTAATTCCAGTCTTAACTAATTGTCCGGCACGTTCTAACTTTCCTGTTGGAATTTTATCTAATGTTTTCATTTATGTTGAATTAATTTACTTCAGTAAAAAAGAATTTTCAGCGGAGTTCAGGGAACTTTGTTTCAGGATTATTGCATTTTTTCTTTCCAAAGGAATTTACCCAAATCAAATAAACTTTCTAGTGGTTTTGTGTCTAACAAATCAACTACAGTATTCACTGATTTCTCAATCAAAACATCGGTTTTTTCAAACCCTTTTGAAGTATCATCCAACCAAAATTTTAATAAAAACAAAAACTGAAGCCAAGCGCCCTCGGAGAAAACGGGTTCGGTTACTTTTGCTACTTTTCCAAATGGCTCTGACGGTTTTGACTTTATTGTAGTTGCGATATACTCTTTAAAGTGTTTTCGGAAAGTTGTCAAATATTTCAAATTCTTCAACCCTTCTTTATTTTCTTTCAAAGAAAACAGGACGTAACTTCTGTTTAACGTAAGTATTTCAAACAACGTAAAATAAAGAGTAAGTAATTTATTCTTATCGGAATACGTTTCAAAAGTTGGTTCTTTTTCAATAGTGGCTACAGCATTTTCAAAAAACTTTAACCATATATCTTTCTGTAGTGCTTCTAGTGAACCAAAAAAAGAATAGAAATCACTTTCTTCTATAGTGTGTTTTTTGCAAAAAATAAAAACGTTCTTGGGCGCTTCATTCATTTCTAAAACATCATTCATATACAACGAAATAATTTGAAGATCATCTAGTTGCTTTTTGTTTGCTTTGGTCGTTTTTGTTGTTGCCATGGTATTTTATTTATTTGCTGTAAAGTTACAAACTGTTTAATTATTAATACTAAAAGTTAAACAAAAAGTTTTGTTAAAGTTTGTCAAAAAAAAAGCGCCCATTTGAAATGGACGCTTTTTTGAATGTTGTAAAAAATAGTATTATTTCCCTGCTTCTTTTTGAGCGTCCTGAACCATTTTCTCATTGGCAGTAATTGCAAATTCTACACGTCGGTTTTGGCTTCTTCCTGCTGCAGTATCATTCGTTGCAACTGGATCAGCAATTCCTAAACCTGAAGTAGTAAAACGACTGACACTAATGCCTTTTCCGGATAAATAACTTTTAACTGAAGCCGCTCTTTGTTGTGAAAGCGTCAGGTTATGTTCTACTGAACCTGTACTATCTGTATAGCCATAAATTTGTATATTGGTATCGGGATATTGATTAAAAACCGGAATCAATTTATCTAAATTAGCTTTTGCTGCTGAAGTCAAAGTAGATTTGTCAGTATCAAAACGAACTGAATTTTCTCCTAATACTAATTTAATTCCTTCTCCTACTCGTTCTACTTGTGCACCAGGTAATGCTGTTTGGATTTCACGTGCCTGTTTGTCCATTTTATTTCCAATCACACCACCGGCAACTCCGCCTATAACTCCGCCAAGAACAGCACCAAGTGCGCCATTTCCACCTTTGCCAAGATTGTTTCCTAAAACCCCTCCAATAATGGCTCCACCAACAGCTCCAATTGCTGCTCCACGTTGCGTTTTATTTGTATTCTTTACGGCTTCACAACTTGTAAAAATAGTTGATAAAAGCATTAAACTCGCTACTAAAATTGTACTTGTCTTTTTCATGTTTTTTTAATTTAATCTTTCAAATTGGTAAACTACATCCGTTAATTTTCCGGCAACATTAATCTTGTCTATAAGCTGAAAAGAGCTTTGAGTTTGGTTGGCAACTGTCAAAACATAACCCGATTTAATGGTTTTTGCCTTAGACGCGTCTAGTATTTTCAAAACAAATTGACCTTCTTTATTAATAAACCATGTAATAGGTGTACTATAAGCCGTGCACTTTGGACTTGTCAGAGCCATATTCCCTTTGTTGTTGTTAGAAATGAATTTCCATGTACTTCCAACAAAACATTTTGAATCGGCCAAATCAAATGAGGTAACCTTGATTACATCCGAACCAGGATAAGTAACCGAAACAATTTGCCAGTTCCCTTTGATAGCAACTTGAGATTTAGAATCTAACTTTGTGCTGGTAGCCGATTTTGACTTACAAGAAAAAATCATGACTGATAATAAACTTATTAAAATAATTTTTTTCATTCCTATTAAAATTTATAATTAATTACTACAAATATACGCCGATTTTTACTTTACCATTTACAATATCTTGCAGAATTGTTATAGAATTAGCGTAGAATTATTACTACGTCAATTTGTCATAAATAATACATTTGGTATTAGTTTTGACTAATCAGATTCCAAAATCGTTTAACCCGCCTGCCGGCTGGCAGGTCTAAAAAAATATAAATATGACAACAGGAAAAATTAATGTATCCGTAGAAAACATCTTTCCACTGATTAAGAAGTTTTTATACAACGACCACGAAATTTTCTTGCGCGAATTGGTCTCAAATGCAACTGATGCAACATTAAAATTAAAACATTTAACCAGTATTGGTGAAGCCAAAGTCGAATATGGCAATCCAATTATAGAAGTTAAAATTGACAAAGAAGGCAAAAAACTACACCTAATCGACCAAGGTTTAGGAATGACTGCCGAAGAAGTTGAGAAATACATCAACCAAATTGCTTTCTCGGGAGCCGAGGAATTTCTAGAAAAATATAAAGACTCTGCCAAAGATTCAGGAATTATTGGTCACTTTGGTCTTGGTTTTTATTCGGCATTTATGGTAGCTTCAAAAGTGGAAATCATTACCAAATCATACAAAGACGAACCAGCTGCGCATTGGACATGCGACGGAAGTCCTGAATTCACTATAGTGGCATCTGACAAAACCGAAAGAGGAACCGAAATCATTCTTCACATTGCCGAAGATTCGTTAGAGTTTTTAGAAGACTATAAAATCCGTGAACTGTTGACTAAATACAATAAGTTCATGCCGATTCCAATCAAATTCGGAACAAGAACAGAAAAGATTGAGCAGAAAAAAGGAGAATCTGTTGCCGAAGAGGACAAAGACAATATTTTCACGGAAGTGGAAGTCGATAACATCATCAATAATCCAAATCCGGCCTGGACAAAACAACCAACTGACTTGACGGATGAAGATTATAAAGACTTTTACCGCGAATTGTATCCTATGCAGTTTGAAGATCCGTTATTCAACATTCATCTGAATGTAGATTATCCGTTCAACCTAACCGGAATTTTATATTTCCCAAAAATGTCTGCCGATTTGCAATTGCAAAAAGACAAAATCCAAATGTATCAAAACCAAGTCTTCGTTACTGATAACGTAGAAGGAATTGTACCCGAGTTTTTAGGCATGTTGAAAGGTGTAATTGATTCTCCGGATATTCCGTTGAATGTTTCGCGTTCTGGCTTGCAAGCGGATAGTAATGTAAAAAAAATATCGAATTACATCACCAGAAAAGTGGCTGATAAACTGAAATCATTATTCACTGAAAACCGTGAAGACTTCGAGAAAAAATGGAATGACATCAAAATTGTATTGGAATACGGAATGTTATCCGAACCAAAATTCTATGAAAAATCAGCAGATTTTATTTTGTATCCAACGGTTGATGACAACTATTACACTTTATCCGAATTGAAAGAAGCGGTAACAGCAAACCAAACCGACAAAAACGGAAAATTGGTTGTCTTATATGCTTCTAATAAAGATGCGCAACACGGTTATATAGAAATCGCTAAAGAAAAAGGATACGAGGTGTTATTGTTAGATTCTCCAATTGTATCGCACTTAATCCAAAAACTAGAAAGCGATAACGAGAACCTGACATTTGTTCGTGTTGATTCGGACCATATTGACAAACTAATTCAGAAAGAAGAAACTCAGATTTCTAAATTGTCAGAAGATGAATCAACGCAATTGAAAACAGTTCTAGAAGAAATTGTACCAAAAGCAAATTACTCGGTTCAATTAGAGCCTATGGATAGCACAGCTGCGCCATTCATCATCACCCAACCGGAATTTATGCGAAGAATGAAAGAAATGAGTCAAAGCGGTGGCAGTGGAATGTTCGGTATGGGCAATTTCCCTGAAATGTATAATTTGGTGGTGAATACAAACTCTGAATTAGCAACAACAATCCTAAATACTTCCGACAAATCGGCTCAGGAAAGTTTGGTAAAACAAGCTTTAGACTTAGCCAAAATCTCGCAAGGATTATTAAAAGGCGAAGAATTGACCGCTTTTGTGAAGAGAAGTTTTGAGTTGATAAAGTAATAAGGCAATAGCCAAAAGGCAATGGTTAAAACCTGTGAGTGCAAACTTGCAGGTTTTTTTTGTTTACTATTTTAAATTAATTGTTGAACAAAAGATTTATTTACTATATTTATAACATATTAACATTTTAATTAAAAAAATATGTTTGACAAGTTTAAAAAATCAGAATTATTTATTTTATTCATAGTAATTGTTTTAATATTTACTTCAGAATATTACTATGTGATTTTAAAAAATCACGAAAGAGCAATATTTATCGGTTTATGGCCTCCAACAATTATTGGACTCTTAATTTTCTTTAATTTAAAACTAAAAAAATAACATGGAAAATTTAGACATTATCATACTTAACATTTTTGTTATTTTATGTTTTATAACATTCTTTATCTCTACTTTTAAGGCATTCGAAAGTGCAACAAAACTAGACAGCTATAAATCTGAAAAACCAGGAATCATATCGAGACTACTGGCCTATTTACAAAGTTTAGTTGATTGATTGTTCTTAGTACCATGACGCTACATATCGAGACTCCGGCCCTCCTCTTCTCAGCAACATCATTGATATTGTTAGCGTATACGAATCGCTTTTTAACCATTGCCCAAATCGTGCGCAGTTTAAAAAAACATTACGATGAAGTGCATACCAAAAGCATTTTACTCCAAATCAAAAACCTCAACTTGCGTTTATCACTTATACGTTATATGCAGCTTTTTGGTGTGTTGTGTTTGTTTCTTTCGGTGTTTGCGATGTTATCCTTGTTTTTAGAACAGCAAACCATGGGAATCTATCTCTTTGGCGCAAGCTTGTTGACTTTATTAATTTCACTTGGAATATCTTTTTGGGAAATCAGTATTTCGGTTACCGCTTTACGTCTGCATTTGAGTGATTTGATGGAAGAAGAAGAAGAAATGAAAAAGTAAACGGTAACTGAACAACGTTTGCTGCTGTTCCTCTTATTGATTTATCCTGATGAAAAGATAAAAACACCATGGTGTTTTACACTAAAGACCATGGTGTTTTTATAAAATCCCCATGGTCTTTTTGTAGCAAGTTCAGGAATATTTTGTACTTTCACCCTGACTATTAATAAATAACATCCTTAAAAAATTAGTATCATGGCAGTATCCATAGTACCCTCGGCCAAAACCAATCCGCGTAACCCTGATGCACCAGTAGTTTATTATCCTACAGCCGTTAAAAACGGCGAGGTAGATTTGGAGTACCTCGCAGAGGAAATTTCAGCTAATTCTACCTTCACCCCTGCTGATTGTTATGGGGTTATCATTGCACTCGTACAGAGCGTTTCGGGGCAACTCGAAAAGGGTAACATTGTACGCCTCGGACATTTGGGTTCGTTTCAGATTAGTGTACACGGCGAGGGCTCAGCCACTGCTGAAGACGTTACACCGTCTAAAGTAAAAAAAGCTACGCTTAACTTCCGCCCGGGAAAAAAGTTAAAAGAACTGCTAAAAGAGTTGAAGTATGTGAGAAAGCATTAAAGTTAGCGATTTGATGGATGAGGAAATTAAATAAAAAAGCCTCTCTTTTTTAAAGAAAGGCTTTATAACTTTTAAAATAAAGTCTTAGTTATAAGTATACGTTGTTGCAATAACGGATGTTGCATCTGTCCCTTCAATTTCTGAGTCTGATGTTGGGAAATTCATACTGTTGTATGTATAAGTTGTAATTGTATCTACATCTGACGAAAGCGTAGAAGTGTAATGATCAGTCAAAACATTGTGTACTACATCATTTGATTCTCCTCCAATGAAACTAAGCTTATCCATACCAATTACATTTTTAAACGGACTATTTTTAGTGTCATATGTATAAGTTCGTGTCGAAGTGTAAGATGCTACATCAGTTACATCAAGATCAACTTCTGTAACTATTCCGCCAGTAAAATGCACTGTACCTGTACTCAAAGGAACGGTTTGTGTAGTTGTATCACCTGTGTAAGTTGTGATAGAAACAGTTCCGTCACTATTATAAACATAAGTCTCTCTATCTCCGTCTCCACTATCAAAATCTTTTATAATATAAGTTACCAATTTACCGCTAGCGTTGTAGGTAAAAGTTTGTTCCTGCATCAATGTAGCATTGCTATCATCAATGGTTTCAATTTTTGTAATCAAATCTCCTGTATAAGTATAATCTTCATGATAACCATCTGAATCTATTGATTTAACCAATTTTTTTCCGTTATAAGTATAATTTGTGGTCACAGTGGAACCGTCAAGTGCGTAGTTTTCAACTGTTTTTGTAACTAAAACATCGCTTTCAGTTGTTGTTGATGAATCGCTTCCTGATGAACAAGAAGTTAGTAATAAGGCTGAAAAGGCAAATAAGCAAACTAATTTTTTCATGTTTGTGTTTTGTTTTTGTGTTTAAGATTACAATGATAGTAATTAAAAATGAGTAAACAAATCCAAAAAAAAGAGAAACAAATCTTTTCTCTGCAACTTAAATACCAGAACCTTCAATTTAATTGGGGTTTTAAATTGTGTTAGGTCTTTCCTAATAGTTGTTAGGGATATTTCTAATTTATGTTAGGGACAAACTAAACACCTGACAGGTTTCAAAAACCTGTCAGGTGTAGTATTTAAAAGTATAATTTCGTAATTCGTACTTATTTACTTAAATACATTTTACGTCTCGAGTACAACTCATAAAACTGATCATCCTTCAAATCGTCAATAAACAATATACTCTCACCGGTTGATTTCATCTCTGGCCCAAGAGCTTTGTTGACATCTTTGAATTTACTAAAAGAAAAAACAGGTTGCTTAATCGCGTATCCTTTCAGCTTTGGGTTAAAGGTAAAGTCAGTTACCTTATTCTTACCAAGCATCACTTTTGTAGCGTAATTTACATAAGGTTCACCATAAGCTTTCGCGATGAAAGGCACCGTTCTCGAAGCTCTAGGATTGGCTTCAATGATATAAACCGTATCGCCTTTTATGGCAAACTGAATGTTGATTAGACCAACGGTTCTTAATGCTAAAGCGATTTTCTTGGTATGATCTTTAATTTGCTGCATCACAAATTCGCCTAAATTAAACGGCGGCAACGTTGCATTACTATCTCCCGAATGGATTCCGCATGGCTCAATATGTTCCATGATTCCGATGATGTAGACATTTTCTCCATCACAAATGGCATCGGCTTCGGCTTCTATGGCTCCGTCTAAATAATGGTCTAAAAGCAACTTATTTCCTGGAATATTTTTTAGCAAATCGATAACATGCTCTTCTAATTCCTGTTTGTTGATGACAATCTTCATGCCTTGTCCGCCCAAAACATACGATGGACGAACCAATAAAGGAAAGTCTAAAACATCTGCTAGTTTTGAAGCATCATCGGCATTTTCGGCTATCCCAAATTGTGGAAACGGAATTTTCAACTCGGTCAATAATTCTGAAAACCGTCCTCTGTCTTCGGCTAAATCCAAAGCGTCGAATGAAGTTCCCAATATCTTTATATCATATTTAGATAATTTCTCGGCAAGTTTCAATGCGGTTTGTCCACCAAGTTGCACGATTACGCCTTCTGGTTTTTCGTGACGGATAATATCATAAATATGTTCCCAGAAAACAGGCTCGAAGTACAATTTATCAGCCGTATCAAAATCGGTGGAAACGGTTTCGGGATTGCAGTTAATCATGATGGTCTCGTAACCACATTCTTTAGCTGCCAAAACTCCGTGAACACAGGAATAATCAAACTCGATTCCCTGCCCAATTCTGTTTGGGCCTGAACCTAAAACCACTACTTTCTTTCTGTCGCTAACAATACTTTCGTTATGAACATAGCGTTCTCCAGATGCAGTTTCAATTTCCGCTTCAAAAGTGGAGTAATAATAAGGCGTTTGCGCTTTAAACTCGGCCGCACAAGTATCAACCAACTTATAAACACGTTTGATATTCATATCGTCACGCAGCTTATACACTTGGCTTTCGAGGCATTTCAGCATGTGCGCAATCTGTCGGTCGCCGTAGCCTTTTTGCTTAGCTTCGAGCAATAATTCTTTTGGAAGATTGGTGATATTGTATTTGGATATTTCTTTTTCTATCGTATATAATTCTTCGTATTGTTTCAGGAACCACATATCAATCTTAGTGATTTCATGGATTCTGCTTAGTGGAATTCCCATTGCAATAGCATCATAAATCACGAATACT
>JAYTGH010000498.1:0-4006 GCA_043733645.1 Flavobacterium sp.
CTTTCCAATGAAAGAAAACTTTTTTTAACAAAAATATATGTCCTAATTGTTTTCAAAATGTTACAAAAAATAACTTGCTTTTGTACTTTTGCAAAAAAAGAATGTTCAATTTTATCAAGAAATACAGGATTTTCATTGGAACTTTTGTGGTTTTTTCTATCATAACCATAACGCTATTTTACAATGTTTTAAAACCAAGTAAAACGCTACCAATTTATAATCCCGCTGATGTTAATCCGGAGTTAGTTGATTCAACTGTGCAATATATTGCCCGGGAACACAAAATTGCTGACTTCTCTTTTATAAATCAAAACGGAAAAGTAATTACACAGAAAGACTACGAAGGCAAAATTTATGTTGCCGATTTTTTCTTCACTACCTGTCAATCTATTTGCCCAATTATGACCACCAATATGGTTGATGTTCAAAAAGCAATTTTAAATAATCCAAAAGTCATGCTGCTTTCGCATACGGTGACTCCGGAAATTGACAGCGTTCCTGTTTTAAAAAAATATGCTCGCGAAAAAGGGGTTGTTGACAGCAAATGGAACTTGGTTACCGGCGACAAAAAGGATATTTACAGCATGGCGCGAAAATCGTATCTGGCAGTAAAATTGGGCAAACCAAATGAACTTTATGATATGGTTCATACCGAAAATTTTGTCTTAGTAGATGCACAAAGAAGAGTTCGTGGATTTTATGACGGCACCAAGAAAGAAGAAATAAATCGCCTGATTGACGATATCAATTGGCTTTGCGAAAATGATAAAAAGTAGTTAAACTGATATTTATCATTTAATATTCTCAATTTATACTTACTTTTGTAATCTTAATTCAATCTAAATAAGCATTGAAAACCACTGTTGATTTATTACAAATTGGAGACATCGCCACTATCACTAACGTTGATTTGGACAAAATTCCGCTAAAGCTTTTAGAAATGGGTTGTTTCCCAGACAATACCGTGGAAATTATTCAAATCGCTCCGCTTGGCGATCCCATTTATTTGAATGTAAATAATGGTTCTCATTTGGCTATCAGAAAGGAAACCGCTCGTGAGATTGAAGTTGAAATCCAGGAGAAATAAGCAAACATGAGCATTCAAAACATCAATGTTGCCTTAATTGGAAATCCAAATACCGGAAAAACTTCGGTGTTCAACCAATTGACAGGATTGAAGCAACAGGTTGGAAATTATCCGGGAATAACCGTTGAAAAAAAATTGGGTTTTTGTAAATTAACCAATACTATCAAAGCCAATATTCTTGATTTACCGGGAACCTACAGCTTGAATGCAAGTTCAATTGACGAAAATGTGGTCATCGAATTATTGCTCAATAAAAACGACAAACTCTATCCTGATGTAGCTGTTGTAATTTCTGATGTTGAAAACTTAAAACGAAACCTTTTACTTTTTACGCAAATAAAAGATTTGGAAATCCCAACCATTCTTGTCGTTAACATGGCGGACAGAATGAAACCAAAAGGAATTTCGCTTAATGTAACTCATCTCGAAGAACAATTAAAAACCAAGGTTGTTTTGGTTAGTACACGAAAAGGGTATGGAATTGATGATCTAAAGAATCAAATTGTCGATTATAAATCATTGTCAAACGAGCCTTGCATGAATGCGTCAAGCATTGATGAAGAGTATTTCGATAAACTTCGTAAAGCATTTCCAAATCAGTTGTTGTACAAACTTTGGCTGGTAATTACACAAGATGTGAATTTTTTGAATTTGGAACGAAATGAAATCCGAAGCACTTTCACAAAATCGCATTCCGATTTAAAACGGTTGCAGCAAAAAGAAACCATAAAACGCTACCAATTTATCAATGATACTTTGAAAATTGGGCAAACCATTGATACAACAAATGCCACCGATTTGCGTTCCAAATTAGACAAAGTGCTAACGCATAAAATTTTTGGTTACGCTATTTTCTTTGGGATTTTACTGCTTATTTTTCAATCGATTTTTGATTGGTCAAGTTATCCGATGGATTTTATCGACGCCACTTTTGCCGATTTGGCGAATTTTGCAAAAACGCATCTTCCTGTTGGAGAATTTACCAATTTAATTAGTGAAGGAATCATTCCTGGCATTGGCGGAATAGTAATTTTTATTCCACAAATTGCGTTTCTTTTTCTATTTATTTCCGTGCTCGAAGAAAGCGGTTACATGAGTCGAGTTGTCTTTTTGATGGATAAAATAATGCGCCGTTACGGGCTTTCTGGCAAAAGTGTTGTTCCTTTAATTTCGGGAACCGCTTGTGCAATTCCGGCAATTATGAGTGCTCGAAATATTGAAAACTGGAAAGAGCGATTGATCACAATTTTGGTTACGCCTTTTATAACCTGTTCTGCGCGTTTACCGGTTTATGCCATTTTAATTGCTTTGATAATTCCAAACAAACGATTATTCGGATTTTTTAGTCTGCAAGGCGCAACCTTGATGATATTGTATCTTTTAGGTTTTGGAATGGCGATTTTTTCGGCCTACATTTTAAACAAAATTTTAAAGGTTAAAACCAAATCCTATTTCGTTGTTGAAATGCCTAATTACAAATTGCCACTTTTAAAAAACGTTGCGATTAACGTAATTGAAAAAACAAAATCATTTGTTTTTGGAGCTGGAAAAATCATTTTGGCCATCTCTATAATTCTCTGGTTTTTGGGTTCTCATAGTCCGAATGCGTCTTTTAAAAATGCCGAAAAAATAGTGTCTGAAAATGCAAAAAAGGAAGGTAAAATTCTTGAAAAGAACCAGCTTGAAAATGAAATCAGCACCTATAAATTAGAGAACTCCTACATTGGAATAATCGGAAAATCGATTGAACCTGTCATAAAACCACTAGGCTACGATTGGAAAATTGGCATTGCTGTGGTTACATCCTTTGCGGCTCGTGAAGTTTTTGTCGGAACATTAGCAACCATTTACAGCGTTGGAAATAATAACGATGACAGCACTATAAAAAGTAAAATGCAAGCCGATGTTCATGCTGACGGAACCAAAATATTCAACTTTGCGACTGGCGTTTCTTTATTGCTTTTTTATGCTTTCGCGATGCAATGTGCCAGCACGCTTGCGGTAACTAAAAAAGAAACCAACACATGGAAATGGCCGTTAGTTCAGCTGATTTTCATGAGTGGATTTGCTTATATAACGGCGCTCATTGCGTATCAACTTTTGAAATAAATGGAAACTCAGGAACTATTAGTTTACCTTGCTGTTGCAGTTGCCTTGGTTTTTATAATCCGAAAGTTTTTTTGGAAAAAGAAATCAAAGAAAAACTGTGGCGATGATGATTGTGGCTGTCACTAGTTTTCAAATGTTATTCTGATATATTGTTTTTTTGCTCTAACTGTTACTCCGTTTTTTGGATACGGAAGAACATCAATTGATTTTATCTTTTTTGAATAATAATTTGAAAACCATGTAGCATTTTCAGATGTGTTTTTTGAATTGAATTTTATTGTTTTTTCTTCTATAAATTTCTTGTCTTTGTAGACTTTGACAATCGCTGAAACTTCTCCTGCCCATATGCAAGTTACACCTTGCGGACATCTGGAATCGTCAACAACCTTTACCAATTTTAAGTGATATCCTTTTTTTGGAATGCATTTTTGGGGCGTAATCTTAATTTCGCTTTGCGCGAAAACGAAAAGACTGAAAATGAGTGTTATTATGGCAAAAAGTTTTTTCATGGCAATCTTATGTTTAGTGAACGAATAAATTATGGGCAATTTTATTAGATATCGTAATTTCCCGCGAATCGACTTCTACAATTAAAGTGTCGTCAAAATTTTCCTTTTCCTTGACCAAAAAAGTCGAGCCTAAAGCTATCTTCTGCTTGTCTAAATATTTTAAAAAATCAGAGGAAGAATCTTTAACGCCAATGCAGCGGTATTTTTTATTCAGTTCCGCTTCAGAAAGCAATAATTTATTTGCTTTTTTAATTACGCCGTTCGTATCCGGAATTGGATCGCCATGCGGATCTTCGGTTGG
>JAYTGH010000499.1:0-3970 GCA_043733645.1 Flavobacterium sp.
TTATCACGAAATAATTTCAATTCATGGTCATGATGCTTTCTTAATCGAATTCGACCAATTAGCCCAAATTTTAGAACCTATTTTTAACAAACAAAAACAACAAACTTATGTCAGCACTTAGAATTAATATCGTTCTCTTTGGTATCGGCAATGTCGGTAGCACTTTAATAAATCAGGTTATCGAAAGTCAACAATTCTTTCTCCAAAAAAGAAATATCGACCTCAGATTTCCAATAATAACCAATTCGACTCTGGCTTTCTTTGAAAAAGATGGACTCAAAAATCAATGGGAAGCCAACTTTGCACAATCGGCAATTCCCTTTAGAATAGAAGATATTATCGGATACGTTCAGGAACAACAGCTCGAAAACCTAATTGCAGTTGATGCCACTGCAAGTTCCGACATTATTAAAAATTATATTCCGCTTATTCAAAACGGTTTTGACATTGTCGCTGCCAACAAAAAAGCAAATACGCAACACACCGATTTCTACAAAGAACTAAGAAGAAATTTAAAAAAGTATGATAAGACTTTTCTTTATGAAACCAATGTCGGAGCAGGATTGCCAGTGATTGAAACCATAAACAATTTACACTTTTCCGGTGAAAAAATCAATAAAATACGTGGCGTTTTTTCAGGATCATTAAGTTATATTTTTAATAGATTTTCTGCCGAAGAACTTCCGTTTTCTAAAATTCTGGCGCAAGCCGAAAAAATTGGATTGACTGAACCCGATTCACGTGAAGACTTATCAGGAAACGACGTGGCCCGCAAACTATTAATTCTCGCACGTGAAATTGAACAGGAATTCGAGTTTTCAGACATCAAAATTTCATCTCTTTTGCTCCCAGATTTGAATGAAAACAATTCCAAAGCCGAATATTCAATAAACAAACAATTGTTTGACAAACCATTTCAGATTGCTAAAATCACCCAAGCCGATAGTCATGTTCTGCGTTACGTTGGCGAATTTGATGTTGTCCAAAAAAAGGTGGAAGTAAAACTGATTTCGGTTCCAAAAAGTTCCGCATTAGGTCAGCTAAAAGGAGCCGATAACCTGATTGAGATTTACACCAAATCCTATGGCGAAATACCAATCGTCATTCAAGGAGCCGGTGCCGGAAAACAAGTTACAGCCCGCGGTGTATTGATAGACATTCTCAAAATTGCCGAAAAAATAAAAATCAAAGAAGTCGTTTGGCTATAAAATTAACTAACTCAACCCCGAAAACCTACAGCACTCAAACGTTGTAGGTTTTTATTTTTTCAAAAACCTTGCAAAAACGAATTCTATGACGTTACTTTGCAGTGTTCATAAACTTATTGTTCGTTATCACGAAAGCTGGAGGGAATAGACCCGTTGAAAGCTTAGCAACCCTTTGCCAAAAGAAGGTGCTACATTCTAATCTGAAATTTCAGATACAGATAACCCCGAGAATTCTTCTCAACTTTCTGATAACATATATAATTTTAACTGAATTCCTAATTGTCATTTGCTGCGCCAGTTCGCTGTGCTCGTGCCGACTTTTGGAGAAATCTGGAGCGAAAGGTCTGCGCAGTTGCAGCAATCCCTACCAGCCTGCCGGCTGGCAGGTTCCCGCTTTCTGTGCTACACGGTAGCACTGCCAATCGGGGCTAATTAGTTATCCATTTATAACCCTGACAGGGTTTTAAACCCTGTCAGGGTTGCGTAAAATAAAAGAAATGTCAAAAATTCAACAAGCAATACAAGAAAGAATCCTCGTTCTCGACGGAGCCATGGGAACTATGCTACAGCGCAACAACTTCTCCGAAGAAGATTTCCGCGGAGAAAGATTTAAGGATTTTCCACATCCGTTAAAAGGAAACAACGATTTACTTTCGATAACACAACCCGAAGCCGTAAAACAAGTGCATCGCCTCTATTTTCAGGCTGGTGCCGATATTGTAGAAACCAATACATTTTCAGGAACCACCATCGGAATGGCAGACTATCACTTAGAAGATTTGGTTTATGAACTAAACTATGAATCAGCCAAAATAGCCCGTGAAGTTGCTGATGAATTTACTGACCGACCGCGTTTTGTTGCTGGTTCCATCGGACCAACCAACAGAACAGCATCTATGTCTCCTGATGTAAACGACCCTGGTTTCCGTGCCGTAACTTTTGACGATTTACGTATCGCCTACAGACAACAGGTAGAAGCCCTAATTGACGGTGGTTGCGATGTACTTTTAGTAGAAACTATTTTCGACACACTAAACGCCAAAGCGGCATTATTCGCCATCGAAGAAGTAAAGGAAGAACGCAATCTCGATATTCCAGTCATGGTTTCGGGAACAATTACCGATGCGTCAGGGAGAACTCTTTCTGGGCAAACCGTTGAAGCATTCCTAATTTCAATTGCACACATCGATTTATTAAGCATCGGATTTAATTGTGCGCTTGGTGCTGACCAATTGAAACCGTATTTAAAACGTTTGGCACATAATACACAACTCAATATTTCAGCGCATCCAAATGCAGGTTTGCCTAATGCTTTCGGGCAATACGACCAAACTCCCGAAGAAATGCAAGCCTTAATCAAAGAGTATTTACAAGATAATTTAATAAACATCATTGGTGGCTGCTGTGGCACAACTCCAGAGCATATCAAGGCTATTGCAGATGTGGCGAAGGAATTCAAACCAAGACAATGTATTCAAAATCAATACGTGTAATTATATTCAACACAGATTTCACAGATTATCACAAATTTAATCTGTGTTAATTTGTGAAATCTGTGTTCAAACAAATAAAATGTCAGAAACAAAATATTTAAAACTATCAGGATTAGAACCTTTGATAGTAACTCCCGAATCCAATTTTATAAACGTAGGCGAACGAACGAACGTAACCGGTTCGCGTAAATTTTTGCGTTTAATCAAAGAAGAAAACTACAACGAAGCACTTACTGTCGCCAGAGACCAAGTAGAAGGTGGAGCCCAAATTATTGATATCAATATGGATGAAGGAATGTTGGACGGCGTTTATGCCATGACCAAATTCCTAAACCTAATAGCCGCTGAACCCGATATTGCACGAGTTCCAGTCATGATTGATAGCTCTAAATGGGAAATCATCGAAGCAGGTTTAAAAGTTGTACAAGGTAAAGGTGTCGTGAATTCGATTTCCCTCAAAGAAGGAAAAGAAGTTTTTATTCATCACGCCAAGTTGATAAAACGATACGGAGCTGCAGTAATCGTTATGGCTTTCGACGAAGAGGGTCAAGCCGATAATTACGAAAGAAGAATAGAAATCTGTAAAAGAAGCTATGATATTTTGGTTAATGAAGTTCATTTCCCGCCAGAAGATATCATTTTCGACCCGAATATTTTTCCGGTGGCTACCGGAATGGAAGAACACAAATTAAATGCTTTAGATTTTTTCAGAGCCACCAAATGGATTCGTGAAAATCTTGCTTATGCCGGAGTTTCTGGTGGTGTGAGTAACGTTTCGTTTTCGTTCCGCGGAAATGACAAAGTGCGTGAAGCGATGCATTCGGCTTTCTTATATCATGCCATCAAAAACGGAATGACAATGGGAATTGTAAATCCCGAAATGCTCGAAATTTACGATGAAATTGATCCAATTCTTTTGGAACATGTCGAAGATGTTTTGCTAAACAGAAGAGAAGACGCAACCGAAAGATTATTGGATTTAGCCGAAAGTTTCAAAGGCGATTTCAAGGTGAATGAAAAAGCGATTCAAGAATGGAGAAATGGCTCAGTTCAGGAAAGACTCACACATTCTTTAGTCAAAGGAATTGATGAATTCATAGAAATAGATGTTGAAGAAGCCAGAGCAACATCTGCAAAAGCAATCGAAGTTATCGAAATCAATTTGATGGCCGGAATGAATGTCGTGGGCGATTTATTCGGAAGCGGAAAAATGTTTCTGCCTCAAGTAGTAAAATCGGCGCGTGTAATGAAAAAAGCCGTGGCCTATTT
>JAYTGH010000500.1:0-3954 GCA_043733645.1 Flavobacterium sp.
TGTGATTGTTATTGCGGCATTAAATTTATTCTTGGACTTTGACCAAATTGAAAAAGGTGTACAACAAAAAATGCCAAAATACATGGAATGGTATGGCGCCATGGGATTAATGATTACGTTGGTTTGGTTGTATGTCGAATTCTTACGATTGTTATCAAAACTTAGCAGGAAATAATCTTTCTCAATTAAATATAAAACCAGCTTCAAGCTGGTTTTTTTATGTCTAAAACTCAAATCTCAATTGAACGACAACCGTTTTTTTAATCTCGGTATTTAAGTTGTTTAACGAAATTCCGAGTAATCGAACAGATTCTTTCATTCGTTCCTGAAACAGCAGCTCTTTAGTGGTCTCTAAAATTAATCCTTTATCGGAAATAAAGTAAGGAAGGGTTTTGCTTCGTGTTTGTGTCGTAAAATCGCTGTATTTGATTTTGAGGGTTATTGTTTTGCCTGAAATATTATATTTCTTCAATCGGTTTTCTAGTTCCGAAGAGATACGTTCTAATCGTTCTATCATAAAGATTTCCGAAGTTAGGTTTTCATTAAATGTATGTTCAGCCGCGACCGATTTAGTAATTCTGTTGGGTTTTACCTGACTATTATGAATTCCTCGGACAATGTTATAATAATACAAACCACTTTTATTGAAGTGCTCTTCTAAAAATTCTGCCGATTTTGCTTTTAAATCTTTTCCGGTAAAAATGCCCAAATGATACATCTTATCAGCCGTTACCTTACCAACTCCATAGAATTTTTTTATATCAAGGTTTTCTAGAAAAGGTTCTACTTCTTCAGGGTTTACCGTCTTTTGTCCGTTGGGTTTGTTGTAATCACTGGCCACTTTTGCTACGAATTTGTTTACTGAAATTCCGGCCGAAGCCGTAATTCCGACTTCTTCATATATCCTTTTTCTGATTTCCTGTGCGATTAATGAGGCGCTTGGGTTTCCTTTTTTGTTTTGGGTAACGTCGAGATAGGCTTCATCTAAAGATAGCGGTTCAACCAAATCGGTATAATCGTGGAAAATCTTTCTTATTTGTTTTGAAATTTCTTTATAACGTTCAAATCTGGGACGAACGAAAATTAGCTCGGGACAATTTCTTTTTGCCTGAACGCCGCTCATGGCACTCCTTACTCCAAATTTGCGAGCTTCATAACTTGCCGCTGAAACTACGCCGCGGGTTTCGCTGCCGCCAACAGCTAACGGCTTTCCTTTCAACTCGGGATTATCCAATTGCTCGACAGATGCATAAAATGCGTCCATATCGATATGAATAATTTTTCTGTATGAAATTGGTTCAGCCATATCGCAAATTTATAATATATTTACCTCACCAAGTATTTATTTGTTATAAGTGTTCGGTGAATGCCTCGCATTTGGTGACACGAGTGAAACGAACTGGCGAAGTAAATAGCTCCTAAAAAATGATAGAAATAGAACGTAAATTTTTAGTGCTTTCGGATGATTTTATAAATGAGGCTTTCGCCAAAAAAAGGATTGTTCAGGGGTATTTGAATCCGAATCCGGAGCGAACCGTTCGCATCAGAATTAAGGAAGACAAAGGCTTTTTAACCATCAAAGGAAAAGGAAACGCAACCGGTACAACGCGATTGGAATGGGAAACTGAAATTCCGTTACAAGATGCTGAAAAACTATTGACGATTTGCGAAAGCGGCACTATTGATAAAATTCGATACGAAGTAAAAGTTGGAAATCACGTTTATGAAGTTGATGTTTTTGCTGGAGAAAATGAAGGTTTACTAATCGCAGAAATTGAGCTTGGAGATGAAAACGAGAACTTTGAAAAACCAAGTTGGCTCGGTAAAGAAGTGACTAACGACGAGCGTTTTTATAATGCTTATTTGAGTGTTAACCCTTTTAAAAGCTGGTGATTATTTTGAGGGAATTACTTCTTCAATAGTTACGAATACGACGCCTGAATTTTTGTTAGCTGCAATATCCATAAAGGCTCTTCTGCTTAAATCTATTTCACGTGCTTTTGAAAATGGTCCGCGATCAGTAACCTCAACTATTACCGATTTACCATTGGCTTCGTTGGTCACTTTTAGTTTGGTTCCGAAAGGTAGTTTTTTGTGTGCTGCCGTATATCCGTTATTGTCAAATTTTTTCCCGCTGGCAGTTCTTCTTCCGTTGAATTTATCGTGATAATAAGAAGCATGTGCCTCTTTTTTAAGAAGCTTAAGTTTTAGATTTAAATCTGCAGTGATTAATGAATCAAATTCCGTTTTGAAATTTTTGAGTTTAGCTCCGCTCAGTTCGGCTTTGCCCCGGGTGACTTTAGAAGTGTCTATTTTGAAAGTGGCGATTGCTTTTTCTTTCTCTTTGCTTTCAGAAACTTTGGTTGATTTTGCTTTCTTTTTACCTTTTTTGTGATGCTTATTTTGGGCTGAAATACTTGCAAATAAAGAAGTAAGCAGTATAAAAATTAGTATAAATATCTTTTTATTCATAAGTGGTATTTATTTTGAGGGCTGGTTTGCAAAAAGTGTGCTTGATAAAAAAGTCCTAAAAAGGCTTTTAGTTCTACTTTTTAAAACCACAATTTCCATGGAATTCTACTCAGAATAAGCAATAATCCTAAACCGTAGAATATGAAAATACTATTAAATTTTGCTTCGCTATTGGCTGCTTTTTTATGTTTTGACCAACCAATTGTTACCAAAACTATAGCAAGAATATTTACAAGAGGATGCTCTAGTGAAGTTAAGCGAAATGCTGCATCTTTCATTAAGTCAATGGCTTGATAACCGAGTGGCGATACAAAATATAAAAGCAAACCAATTAACAATTGTACATGAGTAGCAATAAGTCCAAACAGCGCAATCTTTCTGTCTTTAGCTGAAAATTCTTTTTTAGAAGATTTTCCGATATATGAATTTACCACGGCAAAAACTAATAATAACAAAGCTAAATAAGCCCAACCTGAATGGAATTTTTGAACAAAAGTGTACATCGTTTTATTTTTTAGAGTAACAAATATAACGAAAAAGGCATAAAAAAACGGCAAACAAATTTGCCGTTTTTGATAATTATTTGTTTTTAAGGAAGTGTTTGAGTAAAAACTCGGTTGAACTGTCGTGCTGTTTCATTTTTGAATCGTGAATTTCTTCCAAAATAGAATCGGCCAATTGTTTTCCTAATTCAACTCCCCATTGGTCATAACTAAAAATATTCCAGATAATTCCCTGAACAAATATTTTGTGCTCATACAACGCGATTAAAGAACCCAAAGTTTTTGGTGTGAGTTTTTCTATTAAAAAAGTATTCGTTGGTTTATTTCCCGTAAAAACTTTGAATGGAAGCAGAAATGCTGCTTTTTTTCCGGTTATGTTTTGTTTTTCAAACTCGGCTTTTACGTGTGCTTCGGTTTTACCGTTTAATAACGCTTCTGTTTGCGCAAAAAAGTTAGACATCAATTTATCGTGATGGTCTTGGTTTCCGTAAAGTGGTTTTACATATCCGATAAAATCGGTCGGAATTAATTTTGTCCCTTGGTGAATTAATTGGAAAAAAGCGTGTTGTGAGTTTGTTCCCGGTTCGCCCCAAATGATGGCTCCTGTTTGGTAATTTACCAGTTTCCCATCACGCCCGACGCTTTTACCGTTGCTTTCCATTATGCCTTGTTGCAAGTATGGCGCAAGCTTTTGTAAATATTGTGTATATGGAATTAGAGCTTCGCTTTCGGCTCCAAAAAAGTTGTTGTACCAAATGCTTAGTAAGGCTAAAACAACCGGAATGTTTTCTTCGAAATTAGCAGTTTTGAAATGTTCGTCCATTTCGTTGGCGCCTTTCAGCAAATCATCAAAATTATCGAATCCAACAGCTAAGCTGATTGACAAACCAACGGCACTCCAAAGTGAAAAACGTCCACCAACCCAATCCCACATTGGGAAAATGTTGTTTGGATTAATTCCGAAATCGGTTACTTTCTT
>JAYTGH010000501.1:0-3946 GCA_043733645.1 Flavobacterium sp.
GCAAGGAAAATGTAGTTTTCTATACCGATTATATTTATAACATTATTCATCTTACTTTTCTGTTTTTTCTTTTTTAGACAATAAAACCACACCAATCATAGCGACTAACAATAGGATAGAAGCGAATTCAAATGGCACCATATATTCGTTTAACAATAAAGTGCCCAATTTTTTTATCGATTGATAATCTTCGGTTGTAGGTAGTTCTTCACCCACAATTGGGTTCGAATTGATAAAAATAGTTACCAAAACTACACTCATTAAAACAAAAACTGTTATTGCTCCAAGTCTTGTAATTCGGGGTTTATGTACTTCGTCTTCTTTATTCAAATTCATTAACATAATGGTAAATAAGAAGAGTACCATAATGGCTCCAGAGTAAACGATAATATGAACTATTGCTAGGAATTGGGAATTAAATAATAGATAATGACCTGCAATTGAGAAAAAGCAAATTACCAGATAAATAGCACTATGGATAGGGTTTTTACTATAAATTGTTAAAAACGCCGAAGCCAATGTAATGGCTGATAAAAAGTAGAATGTAATTAATATAGGCGACATTAGTTAGCGTTTTTAAGCCTGCCTGCCGCAGGCTGGTTGTTATTTTTCATTGCCATATCTAAAGGCATTACCAATTTGTCTTTTCCAAAAATGAAATCTTCTCTGTTGTAACTCGCAGGAACTAACTCTTTTGAAATTGTCAAATAGATGGCGTCTTTTGGACAAGCTTCTTCACATAATCCACAGAAAATACAACGCAACATATTGATTTCATAGATTGAAGCGTATTTCTCTTCACGATAAAGCATTTCTTCTCCGGGTTTTCTTTCTTCAGCCTTCATAGTGATAGCTTCAGCAGGACAAGATAAAGCACACAAACCACAAGCGGTGCAGTTTTCTCTACCAAGCTCATCTCGTTTCAACATATGTTGTCCACGATAAACAGGGCTAAACTCACGTGTTTGTTCCGGATATTGAATCGTTGCTTTTTTTCTGAAAAAGTGTTTGATAGTGATAAGCAATCCTTTGACGATGGCTATTAGATATAGTCTTTCCCAAAAAGTCATTTCCTTATTAGAAACTTGTTTTTTTCTGCCGGAAAGCGATATACTTTGTATTGATGCTGACATAATTGCTGTATCTTATTTAAAAGCTAGAATGCAAATTCCTGTTATTATTATATTAACGATAGAAAGCGGAATTAAAATCTTCCAGCCTAAATTCATCAATTGATCGTATCTAAAACGTGGTATTGTCCAACGAACCCACATGTAGAAGAAAATGAAAAAGCATATTTTAATGAATAAAACGCCTATTCCTAATATGTTCGCGGTGTTCACGCCAACATGATCCACCATCCATTGCATTCCCGGATAATTGTAACCGCCAAAATAAAGAACGGCAATAATTGTAGATGAGATAAACATATTTGCGTATTCGGCAAACAAATAGAATCCCATTTTCATGGATGAGTATTCGGTATGATAGCCACCAATTAATTCCGATTCACATTCTGCTAAGTCGAAAGGCGTTCTGTTCGTTTCTGCGAAAGCACAAATTAAGAAGATTAAGAATCCAACTGGTTGATAGATAACATTCCAATGCCAGCCGTGTTGTTGAATAGAAATTTCCTTTAAACTCAAGGTTCCCGTCATCATGATTAAAGCGATAACCGATAATCCCATTGCAACTTCATAAGAAACCATTTGTGAAGCCGCACGAACAGCACCCATTAAGGAGAACTTATTGTTAGATGCCCAACCACCAATCATAATTCCGTAAACGCCAATAGAAACGATGGCGAAAATGTATAATAACGAACCATCAATATCTGTCGCCTGCAGAAGAACATCGCGTCCAAAAATGTGTAATTTATCACCCCACGGAATTACTGCACTTGTCATCAAAGCCGTACTCATCGCAATTGCCGGGCCAACAAAAAATAAGAATCTATTTTTAGTGTCAGGTTCAAATTCTTCTTTGGCAAATAATTTCATTCCGTCAGCAAGCGGTTGTAATAATCCGCCCCAACCGGCACGATTTGGACCAACTCTGTCTTGCAAAAAAGCGGCAACTTTACGTTCTGCCCAAGTTGAATACATTGCCATAACCATCGTTATAGCAAACACTACTACAATCAAAACGCTTTTTTCTATGATAAAGAACTTATCCATTTTTCTTAGAATTTACTGGGTTGCCGTCTATTTTTTCGTTGTAACTAATCTCAGGCATACTTATTTTTTTGCGGTCGATGTCTCTACCTTGCAAAATTCCTTTTTCGGTAGCGATAACAACGCTATCAGTTTTTCCAAAATATTTATTTTGATTGATAACCGAATCTTTTTCGAATTTTCTCGGTCCTTCAATTACCCAATCCGCTTCGTCTTTTTTGTCAAAACGGCACGTATTACAAATGAATTCTTCTACTTCATGGAACTCGTCTTTTCTTGCTGTTACTCTTTGAATTTCATTTCCGAACATCCAAACAGTAGTTTTTCCGCAACAACCTGGTGTTTTACATTCTCTGTGCGCATTGAAAGGTTTGTTGAACCAAACTCTCGATTTGAATCGGAAAGTCTTATCAGTTAAAGCACCAACCGGACAAACATCAATCATGTTTCCAGAGAATTCATTGTCAATTGCAGCCGAAACACAAGTCGAAATCTGTGAATGATCACCACGATTCAAAACTCCGTGAACTCTTCCGTCAGTTAATTGGTCAGCTACTTCCACACAACGTTGACAAACGATGCAGCGGTTCATATGCAATTGAATTTTATCACCAATATCTTCTGGCTCAAAAGTTCTTTTATCTTCAATAAAACGTTGTTGTAATTTTCCGTGTTCGAAGCTTAAATTCTGCAAATCACATTCGCCTGCCTGATCACAAACAGGACAATCTAATGGGTGATTTATCAAAAGGAATTCGGTTACAGCATTTCTCGCGTCTTTTACTCTTTCTGAAGATTTGCTGGCTACTTCCATTCCGTCCTGACAACCTGTTACGCATGATGCCATTAATTTTGGCATTGGTCTTGGGTCAGCTTCGCTTCCTTTGGTTACGTCAACCAAACAACAACGGCATTTTCCTCCGGTTCCTTTTAGTTTAGAATAATAACACATGGCTGGCGGAACAACTTCTCCACCAATCATACGAGCCGCCTGCAGGATTGTTGTTCCCGGAGCTACTTCAATTTCCTGACCGTCTATGGTTACTTTCATTTTTTATTGTTTAGAAAGTTGTAATTTTTAATTTTTAAAATGTTCGTTATATAACTTTATAACTTCTTCCAATTGCCTTGGCTTATAATACTTGTTGGAATCCATCCATTTATCGTATAATTCGGGGTAATCTATTATTAATTCCCCTAATCGCTCCCTAAATTCCGGGCCTTGTAATTCTACAAATTTATCGTCTTTTAATCCAAATCCAATTCCAATTACCATTCCTGAACCTTCTTTGTAAAACCTATAAAACATCAGTTTTCCGGCTTGTACTTCATGATAAAAACGTTCATAATTATCATATTTAAGACTTACAAATTTCAAATCCCCAAATTTTGTTCCTTTGATTAAAAAGGACTTTATGTCTTTGGTTGTGTATTCTATTTTTTCGCCTTTATCGTTTAGGATTTTAATTTTATCATGAATGCTAGCTACTGACAAAAGTTTTTCACTAAATGGATTGGTTGCAACAAAATATTTACAATGTATTGTATCATTTGCATTGGTCACAACATACCCGTCAAACTTTTGAGAATGGGCAAAGAGCGGCAATAATAGTAAGAACGTAAATAATTTCATTTTATACACTTTCCTTCGTTATCAAATGCTTTACTTTTTCGAAAGGTTCAGCCACAAAGTGATCTCTATTTTTTATTTTTTCAGGGAAACGGATATGGTATTCAAATTCATCTTTAAAATGACGAATGGCTGCAGCAAC
>JAYTGH010000502.1:0-3940 GCA_043733645.1 Flavobacterium sp.
TTTTCGTCTACATTGTAACTCGTTTTCATAGTTTATTCTTTAAAAGCGTTTATAAGCTGTTTTGTTTTTTCTGTTGATTTTAATCCGGGCGATAGTTCCAATTTGCTATTACAGTCAATAGCGATGCAGTTTTTGGCGTAGTCTTTTGTTAGAAATGATTTTACTTCGTCTATATTTTCTATACCAATTCCGCCACTTAAAAAGTAGGGTTTGTCTAAATGATAATTTTCTAAAACTGACCAATTGAAAGTGATTCCGTTACCGCCATAATTGGTTCCTTTGGTATCGAAAAGGAAATAGTCACAATAATTATTATATTTACTTAAAGTATTAAAATTAAATTGGTTATCAATACTAAATGATTTTATCACTTTAAATTTATTTTGCTGTAGCAAATGACAGAATTCCGGGTTTTCATCCCCGTGTAATTGGACAAAATCCAAATCATATTGTTTTACTTTTTCCTGAATTTCTTCAAAAGAAGTATTCACAAAAACGCCAACTTTTTTTATAGAATTTGACAAGTTGGGAATGTTATTTTCAAAATTACGCGGCGACTTTTCATAGAAAATGAAACCCAAATAATCAGGTTTCAATGAAGCTATTTCATAGATATTTTCAGGAAATTTCATACCACATATTTTGATTTTAATTGCCATTATCCTTTTAGTTGATTGATTAGTTGCTCTAGGCTTTTTTCGGGATTATCGGTCTTCATAAAGTTTTCTCCAATCAAGAAGCCTTGAAATCCGTTACTTTTCAATAGTTTAATATCGTCAATCGTAGTTATTCCACTTTCAGATATTTTGACAAAGTCATTCGGAATATGATTTGCTAATTCTATGCTGTTCAGCAAACTCACTTCAAATGTTTTAAGGTTTCGATTGTTCACGCCAATTAAATCAAGGCTTGGCATACTGTTTTTTTCTAATTCTTCCTTATTGTGAACTTCCAGTAAAACTTCTAAAGCCAAGGATTGCGCAAACTCAGAAAGTTGTTTTATTTTTTCTTTCGATAAAACAGCCGCAATCAGCAAAATAGCATCTGCACCAGACGCTTTGGCTTCTAACAACTGATATTCATCTACAATAAATTCTTTTCGCAATAACGGAATCAGAACTGAAGCTCTAGCTAAAAGTAAATCTTCCAACGAACCGCCAAAATACTGCATATCGGTTAAAACCGAAATCCCGGAAGCGCCGGCGTTTTCATAACCTTTCACAACTTCTTCAACAGAAAAACTATTGTTAATTGTAGCTTTAGAAGGCGAGCGGCGTTTATGCTCGGCTATAATTCCGAATGGTGAATTGAGAATTGATTTTCTCAAAGAACTTGTTTTTTTATTGAACAAATCTGAGTTTTCCAACTGCGTAACCGAAACCATGCTTTTCTTTAAAGCGATTTCTTTCTTTTTACTGGCGATTATTTGATCTAAAATATTCATGCGTTTTGGCTGATTTGTTGCAGTTTTTGTAATTTTTCTAGTGCTTTTCCCGATTGTAAACTTTCTTTAGCTTTTGCAAAAGCATCGATTATTGAAGAATTCTCAACAGTTGAAATTGCCACCGCTGCATTGGCACAAACTACATTTTGCTGCGCTTCTGTTCCGTTACCGGAAATGATATTCATAAAAATTCGTGCTGATTCTTCTATAGTTTCTCCGCCTTTGATGTCTTTGAAATACAATTTTGATAATTTGTAATCATCAGCATTGACAATACTTTCGGAGTTTTTGGTAATCATTTTGGCATCAGCGGTTAGTGAAATTTCATCATAACCGTCCAAAGCGTGTAGAATTGTATAATTCACATTCGTGTTTTGATACAAATAAGCATACATACGCGCCAATTCCAAACTAAAAACACCAACCAATTGGTTTTTCGGAAATGATGGATTTACCATTGGGCCAAGCATATTGAAAAAGGTTTTAACTCCTAATTCTTTCCGTATCGGACCAACATTCTTCATCGCAGGATGAAACAAAGGCGCGTGAAGTATGGCAATATTAGCTTCGTCCATACATTTGGCTAAAAAATCTTTCTCATTGCTGAATTTTACGCCTAGTGTTTCCATAACATTGCTTGAACCGGAAATAGAAGAAACTCCATAATTTCCGTGTTTTGCGACGTGAATTCCGGTTCCGGCAACTACAAACGAAGCTAGCGTTGAAATGTTGAACGTATCTTTTCCATCACCACCTGTTCCGCATAAATCTATAGTATTGTAAGCAGAAAAATCTACAGGAATACATAGTTCCAAAAGTGCTTCACGAAAACCTGAAAGCTCTTCAATAGTAATGTTTCGCATCATATATACCGTCAAAAACGAAGCGATTTGGCTCGGATTATAGTGTCCCGAAGAAATGTTAACCAAAACTTCCTTTGCTTCCGCTTTTGAAAGCGTTTCGTGATTTATTAATCGGTTTAAAATTGTCTTCATGAGTTTACCCAGTTTTCTAAAATTTGTTTGCCAAAAGGCGTCAAAACGCTTTCAGGATGGAATTGCACTCCTTTTACGTCTAATGTTTTGTGGCGTAATGACATAATTTGTCCGTTTTCATCTGTTGAAGTGATTTCCAAAACAGCTGGAAAATCAGCATTGGCAACAACCCAGGAATGATAACGCCCTACTTCAAAATCATTTGGCAAACTAGTAAAAAGACTTTCATCAGTGACAGCTTTAGTGACTTTTGTCGCTACACCATGATATACTTTATCTAAATTGATTAAGCTTCCGCCAAAAACTTCTCCGATGGCTTGTTGACCGAGACAAACACCAAGGATGCTTTTGTTTTTGGCATACTTTGAAATTACAGCTTTGAGCAAACCAGCTTCATCCGGAATCCCTGGTCCAGGCGAAAGCAGAATTTTGTCGAAGGCTTGTAATTCTTCCAATTCAAATTCGTCGTTTCTGAATACGGTTACTTGCATGTTCAAATCTTCTAAATAGTGAACCAAGTTGTAGGTGAAACTGTCGTAATTATCTATAACGGCTATCTTTTTCATAGTTTTTTATATTGTTTCTGCTAATTCGAGCGCTTTGTTCAGCGCCCCTAATTTATTATAAACTTCCTGCATTTCGCTTTCTTCCGAAGAGCTTTCAACGATTCCGGCGCCAGCCTGATAATGCAGTTGATGATTTTTGGAAAGGAAAGTCCGAATCATAATGGCATGATTAAAATTACCTTCAAAGTCCATGAAACCTATCGCGCCACCATAAAAGGTTCGGTTGGTATTTTCGATTTCTTCAATGAGCTGCATGGCTCTGTGCTTTGGTGCGCCGCTCAACGTTCCGGCGGGAAAGGTATTGGCAACCAAATTGATCGAGCTTCCGTTTAGTTTTCCGGTGACTTTAGAAACGAGATGAATTACATGCGAAAAGAACTGTACTTCTTTGTATTTCTCGACTTTCACTTCGGTACAATTTCGGCTTAAATCGTTTCTTGCCAAATCGACAAGCATAACGTGTTCGCTGTTTTCTTTAGCATCTTCAGATAGTTTTTTTGCTAATTCGGAATCTTGTTCGTCGTTTCCGGTTCGTTTGAAAGTTCCTGCGATTGGATGGATTTCGGCATGTTTATTTGAAATTACGAGTTGCGCTTCGGGCGAAGACCCAAAAATTTTGAAATTTCCGTAATCAAAAAAGAACAAATAGGGGGAAGGGTTGATGTTACGCAAAGCGCGATAAACATTAAATTCATCACCTTTAAAAGCCTGTGAAAACCGTCGGGATAAAACCAATTGGAACACATCGCCACGATGACAATGCTTTTTGGCTAAAGCGACATTCGATTTAAATTCGGCATCGGTAAGATTGGAAACCGAATTTCCTTCTTTGGTAAAACGGTAACTCGCAAAGGTTTTGGTTTGCAATAGTTGCTCAATTTCCTTGATGTTATTGGTGTTGTCAATGCTGTGACAAAAGATATAGGCTTCGTTTT
>JAYTGH010000503.1:0-10452 GCA_043733645.1 Flavobacterium sp.
GAAATACCAATCGGCTGAAAAGTTCAATTTGTTAGAGCAGATTAAGAAATTTCCAAAAGAGGAATCCAATTATATTTCTTTGATTTATATGTATTCTGAGAGCAATCAGGAAGAAAAAGCATTAGAAATAGCTCAAAAATTAGAAAAGGAAATCCCAACTTCCGATTGGGCACAAGTGAGTTTGTTTAAGTTTGATTTGAATAATAATGATGGAGACAATGCGGTGAAAGCGATGAATATTGTATTTCCAAGCAAAAAAATTGATTCTAAGATTAAGCACAGAATGCTCAATGAGTTTTTAATTTTTACCAAAAACAATCCAAAATACGAACCCGATTTAGATAAAGCCATTGCTTATTTTGACAATGATAAAGATGTTGATGTTGCCAAAGAAATCGGAAAATTTTATTACGCTAAGTCCGAATGGGCAAAAGCTATTAAGTACTTTGGAATGCATTTAAAAAATGCAGAAGCCGATGTAGAAACCCAACTGCTGCTGCTGCAAGCTTACACAGAAAACCAGCAATTTAGTGACTTAGCCAAAAAAGCTGATGACTTGACACAGCTTTTCCCAACGCAACCGCAGCTTTATTATTATGCAGGCCTTGCTAATAATCAGCTGAAAAACTTTAAAAAAGCAGCAACATTTTTAGAATCCGGTTTAGATTTTGTTGTTGATGACGAGCCTTTGGAAATCAATTTCAATATTCAATTGGGTGAAGCATATAGCGGTTTGGGTGATTCAAATAAGAAAGAGAAGTATTTTGCTAAAGCGGATGAACTCATAAAAAAACAAAAAAAGTAATGAAAAAAGGATTGTTTCTTCTTACGATTATTTTTTTAAGTTCCTGCAAATCCAAAGCGGTATTTGTTGATACAAAAACACCAACAGCGGTTGTAAAGGATGAGAACGCTTTAACTTCTGAAAAAATAATTCAAAATCATTACAATAATAAAAGTGATTTTTCAACGTTATATATCAGAGCAAGCGCCAAATACAAACACGATGATGATTCGCAAAGTGTTTCGGCAGAAATCAAAATAAAGAAGAATGAGAAGATTTTAGTAAGCATTCGTGTATTGGGCATAACATTGGCAAAAGCATTGATAACTCCGAATGAAGTAAAGTATTATGAAAAGATAAACGGAACATATTTTGAAGGAAATTATGAAGCGCTGAGTCAATGGCTGGGAACCGATTTAGATTTCAATAAAATACAAAATATGCTAATTGGGCAACCAATAGACGATTTGACAAAAGGGAATTATTCATTTACAGAAACAGATAAATACTATAAATTGAATGCTGTTGAAGATAAAACCGAAAAATCTTTTTTCTTTGAAGCAGAGCATTTTCTATTAAAAAAACAAGAAATTAGTCAACCTGAAAAAGAAAGAAGTTTAGAAGTGAATTATCCCAATTTTCAGGATTTTGCTTCGGGGATTTTCCCGCGAAGTATGACGATAAATGCATTTCAAAAGAAAGGAAAAACAACCATTATAGTAGATTATAATTCGATAACGTTCAACGAAGATTTATCTTTTCCTTACAGCGTTCCTGATGGATATGATAGAATTTCTATAAAAGACTAGCCAAAATTTAAAACGATGCCAAAATTATTTCTCTCTTTACTATTCTTCTGTTTCACGATTCAAATGTGGAGCCAACCGCCAACACAAGAACAACTTGAAGAGCGCAAAGCTAAAATTCAGTTAGAGATTCAGGAAAAAGAACAATTATTGCAATCGGTAAAAAGCAAAGAAAAGTCGGTTGTTACTCAGTTGCAGCTTCAAAAAGAAAAGATTGGCTTAAAAGAAAAATTGATAAATACAACCGAGAAACAAACCAAGTTGTTAGGTAATGATATTTATGTAAATCAAATAAAAATCAACCAACTCAATCGGGATTTAGAGCAACTCAGAAAAGATTATGCTGCTATGATTTTAAAGTCGTATAAAAGCCGATCTGAACAGAGCCGGGCTATGTTTTTATTGTCATCAGAAAACTTTTTGCAGGCCTATAAACGAGCGCAGTACATGAAACAATACGCAAGTTATAGAAAAATGCAAGGGCAGGAAATAGAAGGAAAAACAAAGCAATTGGTTGGATATACTAATAAAATTGTTGTCCAAAAAACGGCAAAAGAAAAACTAATCACAGAAAACGAAAACGAAAAGCAAGAGTTAGTTAAAGAAAAGCAAGAACAAGAAAAAATAGCGCTTCAAATACAAAAGGATAAAGGTAAAATCACTGCTGAAATCAAGAAAAAACAGCAGGAAACAAGAAAGATTGATGCGCAAATTCAAAAATTAATTCGGGAAACTATTGCTGCAGCCAATAAGAAAACAGCAGCGGCAAAAGCAAAAGCAAATCCAAAAACAACCACAGCCGAATCAACAAAAGCGGTGGAATCTTCAGCAAAAATAGTATTGACTTCTGAGGGTCAATTGGTCGCGAATAATTTCAGAGCCAACAAAGGAAAATTGCCTTGGCCTGTAGAAAAAGGAGTTGTTACTTTGGCTTATGGAGACCAGCCACATCCAATATATAAAACCCTAATGATTCACAACAGTGGTGTAGAAATTACTACCGAAAACGGAGCTTCAGCCAGAGCAGTTTTTGGTGGAGAAGTTACCAAAGTAATTAAATTATCGCCATTAAATATTGCTATTTTTATTCAGCATGGAGATTATTTCACTGTTTATCAAAACTTAAGCAGCGTTAATGTAAGCGTTGGAGATAAAGTTTCTATAAAGCAAACTTTAGGTAAAATCAGAACCAATGGAGACACTGGAAAAACGATTTTGAAATTCCTAATTCTTCAAAATACGACCTATAATAATCCGACCAGTTGGTTGTTTAATATGTAACAAAAAGTCCCGAATTAATTTGGGACTTTTTGTTATAAAAACAATGCTTTCAATTCGGTTGCATCGTGCGGTTTCAACTTTCCTGCCAAGACTAAACTTAATTGTTTTCTACGTAGAGCAGCATCATATCTAATCTTTTCTTCCTCTGTTTCTGGTTCAATTTGAGGTACTGGCACAGGATTTCCACTTTCGTCAACAGCTACAAAAGTGTATATAGCTTCGTTAGCTTTGGTTCTGATGCCCGATTCTCTATCTTCTATCCAAACATCTAAAAAGATTTCCATCGAAGTTGTAAAAGCACGAGAAACTTTAGCTTCAACCGTTACTACACTTCCTAAGGGAATGGCACGATTAAAAGCCACATGATTTACAGAAGCAGTGACGGTAATTCTTCGCGAATGTCTACGGGCAGCAATACTCGCAGCTCTGTCCATTCGGGCTAGTAATTCGCCTCCAAAAAGATTGTTTAAAGGATTGGTTTCGCCAGGTAATACTAAATCTGTTAAAATGGTTAACGATTCAGAAGGATGTCTTGGGTTCATACTTTTTTTGCAAAGGTACTTACTGAAAACAAAAAATCCCGAGAAATCGGGAATTTTTTATTCTTCTTCAATCAAAAGCCAAGCGTCTTTGTTGTCTAATTTTTGAATATTCTTCATGGCTTCATTAGCTTCAGCATAGGTCGAATAACTTCCGTAAAGTACAGGAAATAATCCATGCTTATTTGGCGCTAATCTTTTGGCTTTTTTAAAGCCTAATTTAAGTAGCCTTTGGTATTGCTCTTCGGCATTGTTTTCTATTCTAAAGGCACCCGCAACCACACAATAAGGCGTTTTTTCGGAAGGAACAGTTAGTGTAACTGATGGCAACGGGTTTGAAATATAAAAAGTAGCTTCCTGAATTTTTTGATTTACCTTTTTCTGAACATTGGTTTCTACGATAAGTGTTTCTTGGGCTATTTGGTTTTCGTAATATTTGTAACCAACTGTCCCTGTGATTCCTGCTGATAACAAGAAAACAGCAGCATATTTCAAAACAGAATAATTTCTTTTTTTCTCTGGTGTAAAAATAATTGGTGTCTTTTCTTCCAATTGTCGCACTTCTTCTTTATAAATTTCACGTTTTACAGAAGGCGAGACAAATGAGCTTAATCCGAAAGAAGCTGTGAGATAATTGATTTGATCAATTGGAACAAAAACAATGTTTTTCTCCGAATTCAATGAAAAATAACCAACGTTTTTTACTGAGAAACTTCCGAATTCCTGAATCTTAGTCTTCCAATGTGATACTTCATTTTGAATAGCATTTACCGCAATTTCATAGGATACTTTTTCGGCTTCCGCCAAATGATTTGCTAGCAATCCATCATTGTTTTTAATAAACGGATTGAAAGAAACCATCTTTTTGGGTGGATAAAACGAGTGTGAGTTTTCGTCTAGTTGTGCCGACTGAAATTCAGTCAGAAACGCACCAAATCCTGGTACGGTAACACATTGATAACGATATAATAATTGGGAAATGTACTGTTCAATCTTCATATCAACAAAATTAGATAAACAATAACACTATCAAAAAATTATTCACAAAATTTATTAACAATCCAAAGAAAAAATAATTATTTTTGTAGTAAAATAAGCACGTGAATTCAACAGAACTTTTTAACATTTTGGCACTTTTAAAAGTAGAAGGTGTTGGAGATATTGTTGCCAAAAAACTCATAAACCATTGCGGTTCAGCTGAAAATGTTTTTAACTCCAAAGCACAATCACTAAAATCAATTGATGGAATTGGTGCAGTTTTGATTAAAAATCTCAAGAATAAAGCTGTTTTTGAAAAAGCCGAACAAGAATTGCAGTTTATTGAGAAAGAGAAAACAACGATTTTGTATTATCAAAATGATGATTATCCCAACAAACTAAAACACTGTATTGACGGACCGGTTTTGCTTTTTGGATCGGGGAATTTAAACTTCGAAAACAGAAAAATAATCAGCATCGTTGGTACCCGGGAAGTCACTTCTCACGGAATAGATTTTTGCAAAAAACTTATTGAAGATTTAGCCGTTTTCAATCCAATAATTGTTAGTGGATTTGCTTATGGAGTAGATATTGTAGCACATCAGGCAGCGATGGAAAATAAGTTGCAAACTATAGGCGTTTTGGCTCATGGTTTAAAGCAGGTTTATCCAAAACCACACAAGAAATATGTTGCCAAAATGGAAGAAAATGGCGGTTTTCTAACCGAGTTTTGGAGTAATGCTAATCCAGATAAAGAAAATTTTGTTCGTCGAAATCGTATAGTTGCCGGTATGAGCGAAGCAACTGTTGTAATTGAAAGCGCCGAAAAAGGAGGTTCATTAATAACAGCAATAATGGCAAATGATTACAATCGCGATGTGTTTGCTGTGCCCGGAAGAACTTCGGATAAATATAGTCAAGGATGCAATAATTTAATTAAAACTCAAAGAGCTAACTTAATGACTTCAGCTGCCGATTTGGTTTATATTTTGAATTGGGAGATTACCTCCGGTCAGTTCGCAAGCTCGGGTGATTCGCAATCTAACAATGACAAAGCGGTTATTCAAAAGCAGTTGTTTGTTTCGCTTGATGATGACGAGCAAAAAGTCTATGACTATCTCCAAAAAAACGGAAAACAATTGCTAGACATTATTGCACTCGAATGTGATTTTCCAATTTTTAGAATATCGTCTTTACTCTTAAATATGGAATTGAAAAGCCTTATCAGACCTTTGCCTGGGAAATTATTTGAAGCAGTATAAAATTAATTTTTTGACATTACCAAAGTAAATGACTCTTCGGTTCTATCATCCCCCAAACCATGGGCAATAGTAATATTAAAACCAGTAGGAGCTTCAACAAGACTTACTACTTCTGCGTTAATAAGAGTATCAACTTTGTACAACTTTGTTGTAATTTCTTTACCTAAAAAACTAACAGAAATATAAACATTTTGCTTAGCTCCTTCAGGATCTTCATTTTTTGAATAGCCTAAATCGGTATTGATAATAAAGGTTTTTACCAAATAATTTTTGAAGCCAAACCCATTGTCATTGTGGACTTTGGCAAGAGTTTTACTCAAATCCGGATTTTTTTCTTCAGTGTATTTAATTTGTGAAAAAGCGGTAAAAGATAAAAAAGTGAGAAGTAGAGTTAAAACAATATTTTTCATATCAAATAGATTTTTATCAAATGTATAAATTTTATTCAAACCCCAATTTTTCACGTACTCTTTTTAAGACTTCATTTGCAATTGCTCCGGCTTTTATTGAACCTTGTTTAAGTAAAGCATCAACTTCGGGCAGATTGCTTATGTAGTAATTGTATTTTTCTCTTTCGGTCTTGAAATTGGCAACGATTAATTCAAACAATTCCTGCTTAGCATGACCATAACCAAAATCTCTATTAACATTGGCATATTTGGTTTTCATTTGTGCAATTTGAGTTGCGTTTGCCAATAATTTATAAAGGCCAAATATTTTACAAGTATCAGGATTTTTAGGTTCTTCTAGTGGTGTGCTATCGGTTTCAATGCTCATGATTTGCTTACGCAACCCTTTATCATCCAGAAAAATATTGATGATGTTACCACGGGATTTACTCATTTTTTGACCATCAGTTCCGGGAACATACATGGTTTCTTCCTGAACTTTCGCTTCGGGAATTACAAAAGTTTCGCCCATTTGATGATTAAAACGGGAAGCTACATCACGAGTAATTTCAATATGTTGCAATTGGTCTTTTCCAACAGGGACAAAATTGGCATCATATAATAAAATATCAGCAGCCATAAGCATAGGATACGAAAACAAGCCTGCATTTACATCTTCTAATCTATCTGCTTTGTCTTTAAAGGAATGTGCTAATGTCAAACGTTGAAAAGGAAAAAAACAACTCAAATACCAAGACAATTCAGCCGTTTGTACTACATCGCTCTGACGATAAAAAATCACTTTATTGACATCTAAACCACAAGCCAACCAAACCGCAGCCGTACTATATGTATTTTGACGAAGTTCGTCTCCATTTTTGATTTGGGTAATCGAATGCAAATCAGCAATAAAAAGAAATGATTCGTTACTTGGATTTTTTGACAGTTCAATAGCGGGTAAAATGGCTCCCAATAGGTTTCCTAAATGAGGCGTTCCAGTGCTTTGAATTCCGGTTAGTATTTTTGACATCTTCAGTTTTTTTCTAATCGCAAAGTTAAACCTTTGTATTAAAAATTGCATACCTTTCATTACATTTGACAGCATGAGAGCATTGAAAATCGTTTTTTGGACACTTTATCGCATTTGGTTCTACGTTTTGATGGCGATTCCTATAATCATTATGTTCCCGTTTCTTTTTATTTCAATTCTTAAAGAAAAATGGTATCCTTATTTTTTTGTGATGGCCAGAATTTGGGCCAAAATCATATTATTTGGCATGGGTTTTAGAGTTGAATTGGAAACAGAAGAAGAAATCATAGAGGGCAAAAGCTATATGTTTGTTGCCAATCACACATCGATGACTGATATAATGCTGACGCTTTCAGTAGTAAAAAATTCTTTTGTTTTTGTTGGAAAAAAAGAATTGACCAAGATTCCACTTTTTGGCTTTTTCTATAAAAGAACTTGTATTTTGGTTGACAGAAGCAGTTCAAAAAGCAGAATGGAAGTTTTTGAAAGAGCGCAGAAAAAGATTAACCAAGGATTTAGCATTTGTATTTTCCCAGAAGGCGGAGTTCCTCTTGACGAATCAATAGTATTGGATGAATTTAAAGACGGTGCTTTCCGATTGGCGATTGACCATCACATTCCTATTGTTCCGATAACTTTCGCCGATAACAAAAAGCGCTTCTCTTACACTTTTTTTAGTGGAAGTCCGGGATTGATGCGCGTAAAAATTCATTCTTTTTTTGATACAAAAGACAAACCTTCCGAATATAAAAAGACGCTAAAAGCATCAGTTCGAGAAGTTATTTTAAAGCAACTTCAGGTATTTAATCCATAAAAAAGAGTCCCGAATTCCGAGACTCTTTTCTGTTACTACTCGAAAGCAATAACACCTTTTAACTAATTTTAAAACAAACCTAACTAAAACGTGTAGCTAATTCCGCTGTAAACTCCAAAAATATAGGGTTTGAAATTACCAGCGTTTGAGCTAAATGTATTCAATTGATATTTTACTGTTGGTTCTAAATTGAATTCAAAAGATTTCATAAAACCATATTTTATTCCCAATCCAAAATTGGTGCTGAAGTGTACATCGCTTAAGTTATTTGCTTTCCCAAGTAATACATCCCTATCTTCCGATACAATTGTAATACTATTGTCTTGAAGAAAAAGTGTGCTAAAACCACCAATGATTTTTAAGCCGAATTTTTTATCAAAAAGCGAATAAGTCATTTCTACAGGCATTTCTAAATAACCAATTTGCTGTTTCAGATAGCCGCTATTTTCATGCGCAAATGTGTTTTCAAAAGGCAACAATCCGCTTTCGGATGGTGTATTTGATGTGCTGTTATTTAGAGTTTCTACATGTATCATTGAGCTCGAGGCCGTCGGCGAAACGTTAGCCAACACTTTGGCCTGAAGTCCGGTAAAGAACCCAATTTCATTGGTATTGTAACTGATGTTGACTTTGTTTAAACCAGTTCTAACCTTTAATTTTTTATTTACTTCATAACTTACACCAAGCCCGAAACCAACATTTGTGTTATACGATTTTGAATTTTTGGTAAGCGTTGAATCAATTGGCGAACCATTAGAAATAGAACCTAAAAAAATAGGAGCAACATTTGAGGTTAGTTGCCACCTATTTCTTTTAGATTCCTGCTTTAATTTGCTTTCTTTTTCATTAAGCAATTCTTCCAATTCATTATTAGCGACACTTTTTTTGGAAGCTGTGTCGTTTGCTTTCTTCTCAATTTCTTTTGTTGCAATTTTTGAAATACCACTTTCTTTTAAATCATTAAGATTGACGAGAGTTTTAACTTCGCTCTGTGCGCCCTTAGTTCGGATGTCAAATGTTGATTGACTTTTTTTATTATTTTTATCTTCAGAAGATTCAGTTTGAACTATTTCTTTTTCGGCAATTGATTGCTTGTTATTTTTTGTATTATGAACAACTTGACTGTTTGTTTTTTCGAAAACAAATTGAGCTACAGCAGTTTTATTTTTTTCAGAATTTGATTTGTTTTTCAAAGAACGATGATTTGATGAACTTCTTTCGGCAACAATTGATTCTGAAGAATAGACAGCTTTTTTAGTTTTATTTTCTTCTGAAGCCGAATTGTTTTTAACTTTATCAGAATTAGAAACAACAGCGTTAGAAGTTGAATTAATCGTATTCAACTCTTTTTTATTTAAATCATCGCCATTGTTTGTTTGTTTTATTTTATTGGAATTAAATTCGTTTACAACAGAATTTCCAGTTTTAATTTCTGGGTTAAAAATAGATTTCGAGATCAATAAACCAAGTAAAAAAACTGCAGCAACACCCGATAATTTCCACCAAAATGGAATTATTTTTCTTTTCTTTTTTTGATCGAGTTTAGCTTCAATATTTGCCCAAGTTTCTTCGGGCGGTGTAACCTCGAAGTCTTTGAACTTTTCCAGAAAAAGACGATCTATGTTTTTTCTTTCACTCATTTTGCAGAAGGAAATGTTTTATTTGAATCGTTTTTGTGTTGTTCTATTTTTTCTTTTAAAATCGTTCGTGCACGAGATAAATTCGATTTAGACGTTCCAATATTGATGGAAAGCATTTCGGCAATTTCGGCATGCGAATAATCATCATTAACATAAAGATTGAATACTAATCGGTATCTATCAGGCAATTCCTGAATAATTTTTAACAAATAATCTAATGATATATTCTCGTCATCAATTTCAATTTCGCAATCATCTTGCACATCTTCATTTACTAAACTTAAAAAGGTTTGGGTTCGATATTGCTGTAAAACATTGTTAATCATAACTCGTTTTAACCAGCCATCAAAAGAACCTCTAAACGCATACTGCTCAATTTTATTAAAAATTAGTATAAATCCATCTTGTAAATTGTCTTGTGCCTCAGTATAATTGCGTGAATATTTTAAGCAAGCTGCAAACAGTTTTGGTGAATACAATTTGTATAACTGTTCTTGTGCTTTTCTATCATTGTTTTTGCAATCATTTATGAGTTGATGTAAATCCAATTTTCAAAAATTGATTGTTATCTAATTCGTCACAGGCACTTCATATTGCAGGAAAATATTATTTCCTTGGTCGTCTTTTCCTTGATAAAATTTAAAAATATACGAGCCATTACTTGTTACATAAAAATTAAAAGTATATTCAGCAGCTTCGGGCGTATCAACGCAGTTATTTCTTAGTGCTTTAGCACTTTCAACAGCAATAGTTCTTATGTTTAAATCCTTATCATAATACATGGTGTTAAAAAAATGACAAGTTGTTGGAAGCGTATAATGAACCGTTATAGGATAGGTTTGCCCTAACGTAAATTCAGTTGGAATGTCAACACTTTCAATAGGTAATAACTCAAATGAATATTGGGCATCGTTACTTGGCGAACAAGA
>JAYTGH010000504.1:0-3921 GCA_043733645.1 Flavobacterium sp.
GTTTTACTATTGAAAATGAGAATGTTGTACTAGCCGACTTAATGCAGAATCTACCTTTAAAAACCACAACATATTTTTTTTATTTGCCTTTCCTTTCAATCGATTTCGTAACTAAAATTAATGAATTTGCTACTAAAAATAATGCAAATTGTTGCATCCAACTTGACCCAATTGGGCAACTAACAAAAGATGGAAATTGGTTTGAAAACTTAGACAAGGATTTTGAAAAGCTAAATACAGTTAGTGCAAAAACCTCTGTTTCTTTTATTACTATTCAATCGGGGATTTATCAAAACGCAGGCGCTAATATGGTGCAGCAGCTCGCTTATACTTTAGCACACGTCAATGAATATTTTAACAGAAATCTTATCGGACAACCAATAACTATTGAAGTTTCTGTTGGGACCAATTACTTTTTTGAGATTGCAAAATTAAGAGCGTTACGTTTATTGTTCAATACATTGGCAGCCGAATACAATCTCAATTTAGATTGTCATATCCTTGTCACACCAACAAAGCGCAACAAAACTTTATACGATTATAACGTCAATATGCTACGCACCACGACTGAATGTATGTCTGCCATTTTGGGAGGTGCCAACAGCATTGCTAATTTGCCTTATGATGCGTTGTACCACAAAGACAATGAGTTCGGCGACCGAATTGCCCGTAACCAATTATTGGTTTTAAAACACGAAAGCTATTTTGATAAAGTCAATAATCCGGCTGATGGTGCTTATTATATCGAAACCTTAACAGAACAATTAGCCGAAAAAGCCTTGCTGCTTTTCAAAGAGATTGAAGAGAAAGGCGGCTTTATTACCCAACTCATCGAAGGTACTATCCAAAAGAAAATCAGCGAAAGCGCAGCCAAGGAGCAAGAGCTGTTTGATAATGGAAAAGAAATCTTGTTGGGAACGAACAAATATCCAAATAAGAACGATAAAATGAAACATGATTTGGAATTATATCCTTTCCTAAAACAAAACCCACGCAAAACATTAATCACACCAATTATCGAAAAGCGATTGGCTGAAAAGTTAGAACAAGAACGTTTATCTCAAGAAGAATAAGCTATGAGAAAAAACATTCAACATATTAAATTAGGCAATAGCCAAAAGGCAAAAGGCACGAGTTTAGAAACCGACTACTTCCTTACCGCCGAAGGCATCGAACTTAAACCTTCCTATTCAGAAGCTGACATAGAGGACATAGAACACATTGGTTTCGGAGCGGGCTTTGCCCCTAACCTTCGTGGCCCTTATGCAACGATGTATGTTCGCCGTCCGTGGACGATTCGTCAATATGCTGGTTTCTCAACTGCCGAGGAAAGTAATGCGTTTTACAGAAGAAATCTGGCCGCAGGACAAAAAGGATTATCGGTTGCATTTGATTTGGCGACGCATCGTGGCTATGATTCTGACCACGAACGCGTAGTTGGTGATGTTGGAAAAGCCGGAGTTGCTATTGATTCGGTAGAAGATATGAAAGTCTTATTCGACCAAATTCCCTTAGATGAAATGTCAGTTTCGATGACGATGAATGGTGCCGTATTACCAATTATGGCATTCTATATTGTTGCGGCTGAAGAACAGGGTGTCGCTGCCGATAAACTTTCAGGAACCATACAAAACGACATCCTGAAAGAGTTTATGGTGCGTAATACCTACATCTACCCGCCAACACCTTCGATGAAAATCATAGCAGATATCTTTGAGTATACCAGCAAAAAAATGCCCAAGTTCAACTCTATTTCTATTTCGGGCTATCACATGCAGGAAGCCGGAGCAACCGCTGATATTGAGTTAGCTTATACTTTAGCTGACGGATTAGAATATATTAGAACAGGTTTAGCCACCGGAATGAAAATAGATGAGTTCGCTCCGCGCCTATCCTTCTTTTGGGCAATTGGCATGAATCATTTTATGGAAATTGCCAAAATGCGTGCAGCCCGAATGTTGTGGGCTACATTACTGAAACAATTCCATCCCAAAGACGAAAAATCCTTGGCGTTGCGAACACACTGCCAAACTTCGGGGTGGAGTTTAACCGAGCAAGATCCATTTAACAATGTGGCGCGAACCGCAATCGAAGCATCGGCAGCAGCATTTGGTGGAACCCAGTCTTTACATACCAATGCCTTAGACGAAGCTATTGCGTTACCAACCGATTTCTCAGCACGTATTGCGCGTAACACACAGATATTTCTGCAGGAAGAAACCAAAATCTGCAAGACAGTCGACCCTTGGGCCGGCAGTTATTATGTAGAAAAGCTAACCGCCGAAATCACCGAAAAAGCATGGGCACTGATTGAAGAAGTTGAATCTTTAGGCGGTATGACTAAAGCCATCGAAGCTGGAATTCCGAAACTACGCATCGAAGAAGCCGCCGCACGTAAACAGGCACGTATCGACAGTGGTCAGGATATTATTGTTGGGGTCAACAAATACCGTTTGGATAAAGAAGACCCTTTGCACATACTCGATGTCGATAATCAGATGGTTCGCAGACAGCAACTAGAGCAACTAGAGCGTATTAAAGCAACCCGTGATACTGAAATGGTAAAAGCCTGTCTGGCTAAATTAACAGAGTGCGCCCGGACGTCACTAGACAATACAACAGATTCCCACCTACGTGGGAATGACGGTGACAATAATTTATTATCTTTAGCCGTGGAAGCAGCCCGAAACAGAGCGACATTAGGAGAAATCAGTGATGCATTAGAAACAGTTTTCGGACGCTATAAAGCACAAATCAGATCATTTAGCGGCGTGTACAGCAAGGAAATAAAAAACGACGAAAGCTTTGAAAAAGCAAAACAATTAGCCGACGCTTTCGCTAAGAAAGAAGGTCGTCGCCCGCGTATTATGATTGCCAAAATGGGACAAGACGGTCACGACCGAGGTGCCAAGGTAGTAGCAACTGGTTACGCTGATGTTGGCTTTGATGTAGATATCGGACCCCTATTCCAAACCCCGCAAGAAGCTGCAAAACAAGCGGTTGAAAATGATGTGCACATCTTAGGCGTTTCTTCTCTCGCTGCAGGCCACAAAACCCTAGTTCCCCAAGTAATAGAAGAGCTCAAAAACTATGGTCGCGAAGATATTATGGTCATTGTTGGTGGTGTTATCCCAGCACAGGATTACCAATTCCTATTTGATGCCGGAGCTGTCGCAGTATTTGGACCAGGCACTAAGATTAGCGAGGCCGCGATTAGTATTTTGGAGGTGTTGTTGGAAGACTAAACCTGACAGGTTAAAAAAATAAGGATCAATAAAATCCCTATCAAAGACCCATGAAAATCCAATCCTTTGCCTCTATCTCAGATGACAATGCTAAGATCCTGATATTGGGTACTATGCCGGGAGCGCAATCATTAGCATTAAGTGAATATTATGGTAATCGGCGGAATCATTTTTGGCAGTTGCTGTTTACCATTTTTAACGAGCCCTACTCTACCGATTATCAAACAAAGAAAAACCTTATCCTCAAAAACCATATTGCTTTATGGGATGTCCTGCAGGCTTGTGAACGTGAGGGCAGTCTGGATAGTGCTATATTAAAAGAAGCTCCAAATGATTTTAAGGAGTTTCTAAAAGCCCATCCACAGATTACCCACATCTTTTTTAATGGTCAGCCGGCAGCGAAGTTTTTTAAAAAGTATGTCACCATTGATAGCAAATATACTTTAGTGACTTTACCTTCCACCAGCCCAGCTAATGCCGGATTTTCGTTTGAACGGAAATTGGAGGCTTGGAGGCAGATTTGGGATTTTTAATTTCTCCAGCTTGTCTTTCCCGCGCAGGCGGGAATCCATTTCTTTAACTTGTCATGCTGACATAGGAAGCATCTCATCATCTTTTACAAAAATAAGCACTCACTTTCAGTGCATGTTTTTTGTTGAAAATGTACACTTTAAGT
>JAYTGH010000505.1:0-3918 GCA_043733645.1 Flavobacterium sp.
TTCTTCAGCCGGTTCGCCAACCGAAAGTCCACCAATAGCATTTCCTTGTTGTCCTGCATTGGCAATATATTCGGCCGATTGCTGACGCAAATCTTTATACGTACTACCTTGTACTATAGGAAAGAAAGTTTGGTCAAAACCATATTTTGTTGGCACTTTTTCTAAATGACTTATGCATCTGTCTAACCAACGATGTGTCATCTTCATCGATTTTTGCGCATAGCGATAATCACACGGATACGGTGTACATTCGTCAAACGCCATGATGATATCGGCCCCTATTGTACGCTGAATTTCCATTACATTTTCTGGAGTAAAAAAATGAAAGGAACCATCGATATGTGATTTGAATTTTACGCCTTCTTCTTTAATTTTTCTATTGGCAGAAAGCGAATACACTTGATAACCACCGGAATCCGTCAAGATATTTCTATCCCAATTCATAAATTTATGCAAGCCACCAGCCGCTTCTAAAATAGCGGTTTGCGGACGCAAGTATAAATGATAGGTATTTCCGAGAATAATATCTGGATTTATTTCTTCTTTTAGTTCGCGCTGATGCACACCTTTTACAGAAGCAACAGTACCAACAGGCATGAATATTGGGGTTTCAATTACACCATGGTCAGTAGTGATACTTCCGGCACGCGCTTTTGAATTGGGGTCATTCGCTAATAAATCAAATTTCATTTGTCTTTGTTTATTGATTTTTAAAGGTCAAATGGAATTTGCCAGGAAAAATTTCTTGTCAAAAAGAAATTGTGCAATAGCTTCATTTCATTTTCTTCTTTTAGTCAGTCGGCAAAGATAAAAGAATTATGCCCTTCGTCTGCGCTCAGGGTGACAAAAAAAGGATTTATTTAACATAAAGATTTGTCCGAAAAGGTTTCAGGGTTTTATAAATAAATTAATGTTTTAAAAATTATGCCTTAACAACTTCTAATTGTTTCAACACTTCAGAAATGTTCTGTTTGAATTCTTTAAAATTATGTCTTTTGACCAAACACGACACTCCTGAATCGGCGCAATACTGGAGTAATTTTTTAGGATAGGCTCCAGATACCATTACAACAGGTATATGTTTAATTTCATCCGATTTTTTTATAATCCCTAGAATTTCCTCGCCATTAAGCACCGGCATATGAATATCCAGGAAAATTATATCTGGTTTATCGGTATATAATTCCAAATCAAGCAGCATTTTGTGTCCACTTGAAAATATTTTTACTTCATGTCCCAATTCTTCTACAATCTCTTTAAAGAAGCCTAAATCATCGAAATCATCGTCTAAATAATAAATCGTTTTTGCATTTTTCATATAGTAGGTTTTTTGATGAGGACAAGTTAATCTGATTTGTTATAAAAGAAATTACAAAATATTATTTTACTCTTATATAATTTCAATAACGAAATGACTATAATTTTTGCTTTAAAAAATTTATCTTTGATACATACACCTAAAAATCAATTACAATGAGTGATAGTATCTACCAAGAACAGCATATAAAAAGTTCCGATTTCATAACCGATATGGTTATAGGAATGAGTGATGGATTAACGGTTCCGTTTGCATTAGCTGCCGGATTAAGCGGTGCTGTTCATGACAATGCTATCGTGATTACAGCCGGGATTGCCGAGATAGTTGCGGGTTGTATTGCCATGGGATTAGGTGGCTATTTAGCCGGAAAAACAGAACAGGAACACTACGAAAACGAGCTTAAAAGAGAATATTTTGAAGTAGATAATTACCATCAAAAAGAAATTGATGAAGTAAAAGAAATTTTCGCTGATTATGGAATTGATGAAGCCGGGCAAACTTTGATAGCACACCAATTAGCAAAAGACAAGAAAAAATGGGTTGACTTTATGATGAAATTCGAATTAGGGTTAGAAGAACCACATCCAAAAAGAGCCAGAAACAGTGCCTTAACAATTGGCGCTGCCTATTTTGTTGGAGGCTTGTTGCCATTGTCTGCTTATTTTTTCACGGCTACTCCACATGACGGATTAGTGGTTTCGGCAGGTATTACCACATTGTGCCTTTTTATATTTGGGTATTTTAAAAGCAAAGTTACTGGTCAGCCTCCAATAAAAGGAGCTCTAAAAGTAACCGCTATTGGTTTGATTGCAGCAGCAGCAGCATTTGGTATTGCCAAATTTATATCCTAAAATAGTTGAATCCTGTTGTTTAAAAGTCCCTGAGTTGGGACTTTTTTTTTATAACTTTTGATAACTTTAAAAACAACTAAAATATATAAATCGAATTATCTGATTATCTTTGCCGCATTATAATTTTTAACTACAAAAAATGTCTAACACACAACAACTACAAGATTTTTCAACACAAGTCAGAAGAGACATTCTTCGCATGGTTCATGCTGTAAACTCCGGTCATCCTGGTGGTTCACTTGGTTGTACAGAATTTTTTACTGTACTGTATCAGCACTTAATGGACAGAAAGCCGGGCTTCAACATGGATGGCATTGGTGAGGATTTATTCTTCTTATCTAATGGTCATATTTCGCCTGTATTTTACAGCGTTTTGGCTCGCAGCGGTTATTTCCCGGTTGCAGAATTGGCTACTTTCAGAAAACTTAATACGCGTTTGCAAGGTCATCCCACAACACACGAAGGATTGCCTGGCGTGCGTGTTGCTTCGGGTTCATTGGGACAAGGAATGTCGGTTGCTATTGGTGCAGCACAAGCTAAAAAACTAAATGGTGACAATCATTTAATCTATTCACTTCATGGTGATGGAGAATTACAAGAAGGTCAAAACTGGGAAGCTATTATGTATGCTTCGGCCAAAAAAATTGATAACTTAATTGCAACTGTTGATTTAAACGGACAACAAATTGATGGTTCAACTGACGATGTTTTGAACTTAGGAAATTTGAAAGCCAAGTTTGAAGCATTTGATTGGGATGTTTTAGAAATCAAAGAAGGAAACAACATTGAAGCCATTATCAAAGGAATGACTGAAGCAAAAAGCAGGACAGGCAAAGGAAAACCGGTTTGTGTTTTATTATATACGGTTATGGGTAACGGTGTTGATTTTATGATGCACACCCACGCATGGCACGGAAAAGCACCAAATGATGAACAATTAGCAACAGGATTAGCACAGAATGCTGAAACTTTAGGAGACTATTAAAAGCTTTAAGCAGTAGGCTTTAAGCCATAAGCAAAGCATCAAAATTATTAATTAAGCATAGGCGGCATATTGCCTAAAGCCCATAGCATACAGCAATAAAATGAAAAAATATACAAACACAGGAAGTAAAGATACCCGTTCAGGTTTTGGAGCAGGAATGACCGAACTTGGGCAAAAAAACGAAAACGTAGTAGCACTTTGTGCTGACTTAATTGGTTCTTTAAAATTTGATGATTTCAAGAAAAATCATCCGGAGCGTTTTTTCCAAATAGGCATTGCTGAAGCCAATATGATTGGAATTGCGGCTGGTTTAACTATTGGTGGAAAAATTCCGTTTACGGGAACCTTTGCTAACTTTTCTACCGGAAGAGTTTATGATCAAATTCGGCAGTCAGTAGCTTATTCTGATAAGAATGTAAAGATTTGTGCTTCGCATGCTGGATTGACTTTAGGAGAAGATGGTGCAACACACCAAATATTGGAAGACATTGGTTTGATGAAAATGTTACCCGGAATGACCGTAATCAATACTTGTGATTATAATCAAACCAAAGCGGCAACTTTGGCGCTAGCAGCTCATCATGGTCCGGCGTATTTGCGTTTTGGTCGTCCGGTTGTGCCTAACTTCACGCCTGCTGATGAACCTTTTGTAATTGGAAAAGCAATCATATTAAGCGAAGGAACTGATGTTACTATTATTGCTACCGGACATTTAGTTTGGGAAGCATTAATTGCAGCGGAAGCATTAGAAGCTAAAGGCATTT
>JAYTGH010000506.1:0-10399 GCA_043733645.1 Flavobacterium sp.
CAATGTCGCCTACTGCATAAATATTTGAATAGCCTTGTGCTAAATTATATCTGTCAACTTTAATTCGATTGTTTACAATTTGTTTTTCGTCAATGCCGCTTATTATATTTCCGGTAACTCCGGCCGTCCAAATTACGTGCTTGCTTTTTATACATTCACCATTATTCAGTGTTACAGTTTTACCATCGTAATTTTTTACAATTACTTTTGTTTTTACATCTACTCCTAATATTTTTAAATAATTTTCAGAAGCTTTTTGTGCCATTTCACTCATGTTACTAAGTGTATACGAGCCTCCCTCCAGCAAAATAATTTTAAGATTTTTAAAATCAATTAATGGAAAATCTTTCGGGAGAATATTTTTTTTGATTTCGGCATAAGCACCAGCTAACTCCACACCCGTAGGTCCTGCACCAACAATAACAATATTGAGTAGATATTCTTTTTCGCTTTCATCAACAGAAAGTAAGTCTTCAAAATTTTGCAGAATGTTGTTTCTTATTTTAATAGCATCATACGTTGTTTTAAGACCATAAGCGTATTTTTCAATATCCAGATTGCCAAAAAAGTTAGTTTTACAACCGGTTGCCAGCACCAAATAATCGTAATTAAAACTTCCTATTGTTGTGCTAATACTATTTGTGTCCGGTTCAATACTCAAGACTTCGGTCATTCTGATTTGAGTGTTTTTTCTATTTTGAAATATTTTACGAAGTGGAAATGAAATACTACTGGGCTCTATTTGTGAAGTGGCAACTTGATAGAATAAAGGCTGAAACTGGTGATGGTTAAGTTTATCAATGAGAAATACATCAAATAATTTTTCATCAAGATGTTCAATAAATTGAATACCTGCAAAACCGCCACCTACAATTACTACTTTTTTTCTGTTCATTTCCTCAAGCATAAAAATTATTCTGTTTGTAAAATAAAAACAGCACCATTGATATTGTCGTCAATATTGATTTGACAGGAAAGTCTGGTTAATGGCGTTACAATTGGAAGACTATCTAACATACCAAGCTCAGAATCGTTAGGGGCGTGCAATTTCTCAAGTCCCATTTCCACTTCCACGATGCAGGTTCCACATAGCGCAAATCCTTCGCATGTTGCCATAACCGGATAGTCAGCTGCTCTTAGCACTTCCATTAAACTAAGATTGATTCCCTCCGGTATTTCAACTGATTTTTTTTCACCCGCACTATCTATTATATCAAAAAGTATCATCGATTATTTTGTATTAAAAAGTATTTACACCAGTTACTGTAGTGTATTTAAAACTTGGTTTTTTATTAGGATACATATATTTAAAAGCACCATGAGCCATAAGAGCCGCTTCATGAAAGCCACATAATATAAGTTTTAGTTTACCTGGATAGGTATTGATATCACCAATAGCATAAATTCCTGCAACATTGGTAGCATAATCTAATGTATTTACTTCAATGGCATTTTTATTAAGATTCAATCCCCATTCAGCAATAGGTCCAAGCTTCGGACTTAAACCAAACAAGGGAATTAAATAGTCTGTTTCTATTTCATTTATCTCTTCCTCTTGATTTGTTACACTCACGGATTTTAATATTCCATTTCCTTGAAGAGACAGGAGGTTGGTGTTTAAGAGCAAGTTTATTTTTCCTGCCTTCGCTAAATCAGCTACTTTTCCTGCCGAATCCGGAGCACCTCTGAAGGATTCATTTCGATGTACAAGTGTTACCTGTTTCGCGATATCGGTCAAGAAAATTGCCCAATCCAAAGCAGAGTCTCCACCTCCTGCAATGACTATCTTTTTATTCCGGAATTTTTCAGGGTCTTTTACCATATATACCACACCATTGCCTTCAAAATATTCTAATTGCTCCAAATCAGGTTTGCGCGGTTCAAAGCAGCCTAATCCACCGGCAATAACAATTACTTTAGCCCGTATTTCTGTATGATCTGAAGTTTGTAAAATAAAAGTACCAGATCCAAGTTTTGTAAGTGTATCCACTCGTTCTCCTAAAGTAAAGCCAGGCTTAAATGGTTCTATCTGCTTATGCAAATTATCAACAAGTTCCTGCGCATTTATTTCGGGGTAACCGGGAATATCATAAATTGGCTTTTTAGGATATATTTCGGAAAGCTGTCCACCAATCTGAGGTATTGCATCAACAAGATGACAACGCATTTTTAACAAGCCTGCTTCAAAAACAGCAAACAATCCAACTGGTCCGGCACCTATTATACAAATATCTGTTTCAACTTTATTCATTTTCAATTGCACTAAATTTTAAAATTTATTTCACGTAACCATACGGACAATGCTTGCATCCGCTTTTACAGCAATATCCTCGCTGTAAATGATATGCTGCTGTAAATACCCAATTGCCGTGCTCGTTGATGTAATAATCTTCTCCTTGCTCTAAATCTTTTTTAAAAGGCAATGTTTTGTTGTTGCATATTTTATTTTCGTGTTTCAACTATTCCATTTTTTTATTTCATTTCATTGGTATTATAATTGGCAATTCTCCATACCATGATTGCCTTGTCATCACCGGTTGAAACCAGGTAATTATTAAAATCACTCCATAAAAGTTTATTCACTGAATGGGTATGGCCTCCGTGTTGAGACTTATCTATGCGTAACAGCAACTCAAAGTTTTCTGCATCCCATATTTTAATGGTTTTATCTCTGCTTCCCGTAGCAAAATTTTTTTTATCAGGACTGAAAACAATACTGTAAATGGCATAATTATGGGCAGGGATATGATGGATTAAAGCATAATCGTTTTCAATATCCCATACATTTAAGTAGGCATCTCTCGAGCCGGACAAAAGGTATTTTCCATTTGGATGATAGCGTACTGTATTTACCGAAAAGTCATCAAGATGCCCCTTAAGAGTTTTTTTTTCTTCAAAGGTTTCAAAATCAAAAATCCGAATAGATCCATCACCGCATCCAATAGCAGCTTCTTTCAAAACAATATTGAAATCTATACTGCGTATCTTTTTATCACAAAGTTTTAATGCGGTGATCAATGAGAAATCGTTAATTGACCAAACTGAAAGTGTACCGTCACCAGCAAGTGCCCAAAAACTTTCTTTTTCCGAAAGATATTGGATATCGTAAATGGATTGGCGGTGAAGTTGTAACAGTTTTATTTCTTCATTCTTGTTTAGGTCAATAACATGGATGCCTCCTAATGACTGACCAACAAGTAGTAAGTTTTTATCCGGAACATATTTCAATGCCATGGCTTTGGCAGGTAACCTGGCAATAACTTTGTTTTGCTGTTGCTCTTTAATATTCCATTCTACTATTAGGTTGTCGCTGCTGCCGGAGTAAAAGAGGTGAGAATGATATGCAGCTTCCAATGTAAAAATAGCACCTCCGTGCCCAATAAATTGACCTGTTTTTTCTATTTGTATTTTTGTAAGTATGGTTATCATACAAGATGCATAGATTCTTTTTTGTGTAGTAATTCTTCTTTTGTTTCTCTGTTATCCATATCATCCACACAGCAATCCACCGGACAAACTGCGGCACACTGTGGTTCATCATGAAAACCGACACACTCGGTACATTTATCAGTTACGATATAATAAAAATCCAAAGAGACCGGTATATTAGGCGAATCAACATCCACGGTGTTGCCTGAATTTTGTCCTGTGTAAGAACCTTTGAGTGTGGTGCCGTCAGCATATCTCCATTCAGCACCACCTTCATAAATTGCATTATTCGGACATTCAGGCTCGCATGCTCCACAATTTATACACTCAGCTGTGATTGTTATAGCCATAGCAGTTAGGTTTTAGTATGCAAAATTTAATTTAAAAATTCATTAGCATTTTCTTCAATAATATTCTGCAAAACTCCGGAAACATCTTTTTCGTTTTTCATCATGTCTGCCAGCGTTACCTTATCTAGCAACTTATCAAGTGTAGCCTGCATCATTGACCAGAGCGACCGGACGGAGCAATCCACTGAATTGGTGCATAGCGTAAGCATTCCTGAATGGTTATCACAGAATTTTTTATCAAAAAAACTTCCACCCAAAGCTTTCAACGTATCATTTATAGTTATAGCAGCAGCAGGTTTTGCCAGTATATATCCGCCCATGTAGCCTCTTGTACTGTTAATCAATCCCTTCATGCGAAGTAGGCGGGTTAATTTGGCAACATAGTTTGTAGATAACCCTTCTGCTTCACTTAGTTGCCGAATACTTAGTCCTGTCTCCTCCTTGCAGCGGGTTATCCTTACCATTATTCTTAAACCATACTCGACCTGGGCTGTTATTTTCATAATTATATTTTTTATTTATTCTTTATCCTTAGAAACATCAGTATAGCAACCGTATTTACCATGTGTAATATTTTCAAAATCTTTCGCAGAAATTGACGGTCCTGTATTATTGCACTCTTTATTAAAAATAGTTGCCAATTCATTAGCAATGCTTTCCGCTGTATGTCCGTCAATGTCGGATCGTTTAAAAATTACCAACGGATCGCCATTTCTAAAAAGGGCAATGTGGGGTGAGGAAGTCTGATGATTGGGAAGATATTTATTCCTGTACCGGTCTATCGCATCTTTTTCCATTCCACCAAATAGTGTGTAAAGCTCATCGGGAATAATACCATTTTGTAATGCCATCATTACAGCTGGCCGTGCACTACCTGCCGAACAACCGCATACAGAGTTTATTATAACAAGTATCGTTTTACCGTCACTTCTATTTAATGCCTTATCTACATCTTCCGATGTTAATAATTCTTTGCAACCTACGGATGTTAGTTCATCTCTCATTGGCTGAACAGTAACAGCATCGTAGCTGGGTTGCTGGGTCGTTTTTTTTAAATTAGATAGTTCCATTGTATTAGTTATTTAGTTATTGATTATTTAATTTAGATCATTCCAAGTTCAAATTTAGCCTCCTCACTCATCATATCCTTTGACCAAGGCGGCTCCCAAGTTACTTCTACTTTAGAACTGCTCACTCCCTGAATATTCCTGATCTTCTCTTCCACTTCCGGAGGAAGCGTTTCAGCTACCGGACAGGAAGGGGAGGTTAGTGTCATTTTAGTGTGCACATTGGCTTCCTCATCAATGTTGATTTCATATACCAATCCTAAATCATAGATATTGGTAGGTATTTCCGGGTCAAAACAGGTTTTCAGAACATCTATGACCATTGTTTCCAATGTTATTTTATCTGCTATTTCCATATTGTATTATATTAATGCAATTATTTTTATTTGTATTTAATGCTTTATGTGTTTTACACTTCAACTTTTTCTTTCGATGAGATGGCACTCAAATTTTTTACACATTCAATTACATTTTTGGCTAAGTCTTTAAATAGTTTGCCTTCTATCGTATTTTCATTTAATGCTGCGGGTGCTCCAACATCTCCAGCCTCTCGTATTCTTGTTATTAAAGGGATTTGACCCAATAGTGGAACATTCATTTCTTCCGCCAATTTTTTTGCACCATCCTTTCCGAATATGTAATCTTTTTTATCAGGATTACCTTCGGGTATATAGTAAGCCATATTTTCAATCAAGCCAAGTACAGCTACATTAACAGAGGGCATCTGGAACATACTGATACCTTTTCTCGCATCAGCCAAAGCTACTTCTTGTGGCGTACTAACTACAATAGCCCCTGTAAGCGGAATTTTATCTACCAGCGTAAGATGAATATCGCCTGTGCCTGGCGGAAGATCTACAAGCAAATAATCTAAACTACCCCAATCTGCATCTTGAAATAATTGGATAAGGGCTTTGGAGACCATGGGCCCACGCCAGGGAACTGCCTGCGATGCTTCAGCAAAAAAACCAATAGATAAAATTCCTACTCCATGTGATACAATTGGCTCCAAAAGATTTCTTCCATTTACATTAACAGTAAATGGTTTTCTATTTACTAAATTAAACATGAGTGGCATTGATGGCCCATAAATATCGGCATCTAACAAGCCCACCTTTGCACCTGAAAGACTCAATGCCACTGCGAGATTAGCGGCAACAGTAGATTTTCCAACACCACCTTTACCGGAAGCTACTGCAATAATATGTTTAACACCTTGTAATATAGTTCGGTGTTCAGGAGCTCTATCCTTAAAACCAGGGAGGGCTTGCATATTTATATCCAACTTAATATCCGTACCTAATGCTTGCAAAAGACTATCCATACAAGCATCTTTCACTATCTTTTTACTCGCCAGAGTAGGGCTGCTAATTTTAACGCTAAAGCTGATGATGTTCCCTTCAATATTGATATCACTCACCAACCCTAAGTCAACAATACTTCTCTTGAGGTCGGGCTCAATGACGTTACTCAGTATTTTTAGAATATTCTCTTTCGTTATTTCATTCATTTTGTTTATCAGTTTAAGAATTCATTCGTTGTTTCCTGCAATTGCTTAAATTTATCAACAAGCATCTGTTCTACTTTTTCCCTTACAGGATCAATTTTAATTAACTCGGTTATCTCCGTTAAAAAAGCTTGTTTTAAAACGGATACAGCTTCTTTTTTAGTTAAGCCTCTTGAACGCATATAATACAATGCATCTTCATTCAGTTGTCCGATAGTTGCCCCGTGACTGCATTTAACATCGTCTGCAAAAATTTCCAATTGCGGCTTGCTATTCATCGAGGCGGCTTTTGATAATACTAGGCTATGGTTTTTCTGAAAAGCATTTGTCTTTTGTGCATCGGGTCGTACTATTATTTTACCATTAAATACTCCTTTAGCATTATCTGTAAGAACTCCTTTATACAACTCGTTGCTGTTACAATTGGGATACGCATGATCAATAAATGTTTGGTTATCTATATGCTGCTTATTTATGCCAACATAAATGCCATACAAATTGGTGGCTGTTCCGCTATCCTTTAAAATGGAGCTTAGGTTGTTCCTTACTAATTTTCCACCCAAATCAACTACATAAGAGCTGTATGTGCTATCACGCATCTGCTCCACTTCTGTATTATTGATAAAAAAGGCATTCTCTTCTTCATCTTGAATTCTATAATGATCAACAATCGCATTTCTTTTTAGAACCAACTGTGTAACAGTATTCGTGAAATACGTTTGTTGGGAATTAGTGAGATGGTGATACGTTTCAATAACCGTTAATTTACTATTCTCTCCGACTACAATTATTTTCTGTGGGCTGATAACTATTGGATCTTCTTCTGTATGAGCTATATTTAGTATATGAACAGGGCGATCTACCACTAATCCATCAGGCACATAAATATAAATTCCATTTTGAGCGAAGGCGGTATTTAATACCACAAAGGAATTATTTGCTTCGCTTGCCCATTTATTTAAGTATTCCGAAGCTGTTGCTTTGGTCAATCCATCTTCTTGCAAACCAGCAGAAATATCTTGCACTATAATTTTTTTTACTAATTCGTCCTTTGATGAAAGCTCTTTATTGTATTTACCATTCACAAATACAAGTAAGTACACATCCAGCCCTTGAAAAAGAAAAGGGGTTATATCTTCTGCTGCAATGTCAACAAGCTTTGGCTGCCGGTAGTGTGGCTGAAGCAACTCAGCAACACTGGTATATTTCCAATCCTCATTTCTTCTGGTTGGAAAATTTATGTCGTTGCTCAATCGTTGAATCGCAGTTTTTTGTATCGTATGCCCTGCATAAATCTTTTGTCCGTTTAAGCCGTTTTCATATAGACGGAATAGTTCAATAAACTTTTCCCTGCTATCTTTTTTATCCGGTGTATTTTCGTTTTCCATGCTTATCTTTTTAAGACGTTGTTAATGTTGCTAGTTCTTCTTTGATCCAGTCATATCCTTTTTCTTCCAGCTTCAACGCTAAATTTTTGTCACCTGATTTAACAATTTTTCCATTGTATAGCACATGAACAAAATCGGGGATAATGTATTCGAGTAATCGTTGATAGTGCGTAATTACTACGAAGGCGTTATCTTTTGTACGCAACTGGTTTACACCATTGGCAACTATTTTCAGTGCGTCAATATCAAGCCCTGAATCAGTTTCATCCAATACTGCAAGCTTTGGTTCTAATACAGCCAGTTGTAAAATTTCATTGCGTTTTTTTTCTCCGCCCGAAAATCCTTGATTTAGAGAACGGCTTAAAAAACCATCTTCCATCTCCACCATTTTTGCCTTCTCTTTAATATATTTTAGCATTTCCGGTGCACTCAACTCCGTCTTATCTTGATGTTTTCGCACAGCGGTAATGGTATGTTTAAGAAAGTTTGCTGTGCTTACACCCGGTATTTCTATCGGATATTGAAATGCCTGAAATATACCCTCTCTGGCACGTTCATCAACTGATAATTCGAGGAGGTCTTTACCCATATAGGTAATACTACCCTCCGTAATTTCATAACCTTCTCTGCCTGCTAAAACGTGTGCCAGCGTACTTTTTCCGCTTCCGTTTGGCCCCATTATAGCGTGCACTTCGCCAGCATTTACTTGAAGGTTAATACCATTCAATATTTTTTTCCCTTCAATTTCAGCGTGTAAATTTTTTATTGTTAACATGTTTTTTTTATTTTAGATTACAAATTGCAGATTGATAGATTACAGATTGCAGATTGACAGATTGTAGATTGTAAATGCACATTGCAGATTGCTTTTTGGTTATTTTATTTTTTAGTTGATTGATGTTGTTTTAAATATTTTATAAATCCAGCTAATTGTTTACTGGTTGAAATACATTTTTCGTGAATTGCTATATACTCTTCTTCTTTCAAATAATTAAGTACTCTTGCTATTTTTAATTGTGTTCTTAATTCTCCGCAAGAACCCTTTGCGGTTACTAAAAAATAAACGAATTGGTTTTTACTATCCCTTTCATATCCTTCAGAAATATTAGAAGGCACAGATACCGCTGATTTCCGAATTTGATCTTTTAATCCAAAATCTTTAGAGAACAACTCCGTATTTGTTAATCGATAAATATCTGCACACAAATCCATACTTATTTTCCAAACATCTAAGTCTTCAAATTTTTCAATCGTTGCCCTTCTGTTTTTTTAATTTGCAATCTGCCAATTTGCAATTTGTAATTATATTTTAACCAACCGAACCTTCAAGGGAAACGGATAATAATTTTTGTGCTTCTACTGCAAATTCCATTGGTAATTCTTTAAACACATCCTTGCAATAGCCATTAACAATAAGATTAATGGCATCTTCCTGTTTCAACCCTCTTTGCATACAGTAATAAAGCTGGTCTTCGCCTACTTTAGAAGTTGTGGCTTCATGTTCAATTTGAGCTGTATCATTATCAATTTCGAGATAAGGGAAAGTATGCGCACCACATTTATCTCCCATTAATAAAGAATCACATTGCGAAAAGTTCTTAGCATTTTCTGCATTTTTTCCTACTTTAACCAAACCTCTGTACGAGTTGTTGCTTCGGCCTGCTGATATACCTTTTGAAATAATAGTACTGCTGGTGTTTTTACCAATATGCCACATCTTAGTACCTGTATCTGCTTGTTGTAAATTATTGGTAACTGCAACAGAATAAAACTCACCCGTTGAGTAATCCCCTTTTAAAATGCAACTTGGATATTTCCATGTAATGGCAGAACCTGCTTCAACCTGTGTCCAACTGATTTTTGATCTTACGCCTGCGCACAATCCTCTTTTGGTTACGAAATTATAGATACCACCTTTTCCGTCTTTATCACCCGGATACCAATTCTGAATGGTAGAATATTTTATTTGAGCATCGTCAAGCGCTATGAGTTCAACCACTGCCGCATGCAATTGATTTTCATCTCTCACAGGGGCGGTGCACCCTTCGAGATAGCTAACATAACTGCCTGCTTCGGCTACAATTAGTGTTCTTTCAAACTGCCCTGATCCTTCAGCATTAATTCGGAAATAAGTTGACAACTCCATCGGACACCTAACGCCTTTAGGAATGTAACAAAACGAACCATCAGTAAACACAGCCGAATTAAGTGCAGCATAAAAATTATCAGAGGGTGGAACAACCATCCCCATATATTTTTTTATTAATTCAGGATGTTCTTTTACTGCATCACCAAACGAGCAAAAGATGATTCCTAATTTGGATAACTCTTCTTTGAAAGTAGTTATCACTGATACACTGTCAATTACTATATCAATGGCAACCCCTGCCAATCGTTTTTGCTCTCCTATTGAAATACCTAATTTCTCAAAAGTTTTCAATAGTTCAGGATCTGCTTCTTCTAAGCTATTGAGTATCTTTTTTTGTTTTGGAGCAGCATAATAAATGATGTCCTGGTAATTTACCGGTGGATATTTTACATTCGGCCATTTAGGTTCAGTCATTTTCTCCCAATGCTTAAAGGCTTTTAAACGCCAGTCAAGTAACCATTGAGGTTCATCCTTTTTAGAAGATATTAATCGAATGGTATCTTCATTTA
>JAYTGH010000507.1:0-3906 GCA_043733645.1 Flavobacterium sp.
TCCCACAGAATTTGGTCATAAACTTCTTTCTCCGTTTTAGCAGGCATTCCCAATACAAAAGAAAGTTCGGGAACGATATCAGCGTTTTTCATCCGCAGCACAAAATCCTTAATCATTTGTCCGCTTTGTGTTCCGCCTTTGTTCATTTGTTTTAAGACAGCATCATTTCCTGTTTCGGCACCAAGAAAAATCATCTTACAACCTGCTTTGCGCATCAGTTTCAATTCGTCATCGCTATACATATTAATAGTATCGATGCGACCTTCGCCCCAATAACTGATTCCGTCATTCATTATTAATTCCGAAAATTCCAAAACTCTTTTTTTAGCAGTAAAGAAATTATTATCGTGAAATTCGACCGCGTCAATGTTGTACTCTTCCTTGAAATATTTCACATCTTCATAAATACGAGCTGCTGACATGCCTTTCCATTTGGCATTATAAATCGGAACCACAGCGCAAAATGAACACGAAAACGGGCAGCCCATGCTCGAATGATACGATAAGGTTTTATTTCCCATAAATGTTTTGGCCAAATAATTTTTAACTGGATAAAACGTATTCAAATAGTTATACGGAAACTTCGGCAAGGTGTCTTGGTCGAGCAAAGCTTCAACCGCAGTTTTTATGATTTCGCCTTTTCCGTCTTTATAAATTAGGTTTTTGATAAAGAAAATCTCTTCTTTTTTATTGTTTTCCAAAGCATCTATTAGTGACGGAAAAGCCACATCGCCTGGACCATTAATAACATAATCTACAACTCTAGATTCTAAAGAAACTTTATATTGATTTGCGGCAAAATAGCCACCCCAAACAGTAATGATTTCAGGAAATAATGCTTTGATTTTTTTGGTAAACGGAATCGCTTGGCGCAATTGTGGCCCGGGCATAACGGTGGAACCAAAGTATTTGAATTCACCTGTTTTCAGATAATTCTCGATAGTTTGCCAAGGATTTTTTTCCAAATTTCCATCCACAAAGACATACTCATATTTTCTATGAATAGAAGCGCCAACCTGCAAAATAGAATTTGGAATTCTATGTTTGCTGTTAGCACTCCGCGGATTGAATATGATGATTTTGTTTTTCATACTCTAAAAAGCGCTACAGCAACGACTACAAGCAGGTAAAAAACCTCCATTGTCTCTCAAATCTTTTCTGAATTTACCAAAAACGGAAGATGTCCAAACCTCTTTTAATGATTCATTGTAAATATTACCCACTTTAAGGTTATAGCATCTGCCATGTGCCGGAATAGCTGTTCCATCAGATTTTATCATGATACTGGAATATACCGCTTCGCATCTTTTTCCGATAATTACTTCAGATTTGTTATAGTATATATCTAAATTTTCCAGAGTATCAATTTCAGGTGAAAAATAAACCCTGAAGGGATATTTTTCGGCTCTTATTTGTTTTATCTGGTCAAGTAGTTTTGGCAAATCCATATGGCTTAGTATCATTTCATCCAAATTGGATTCGGTTGCAGGATATATATTCCCCCAAATTTTATTATGATGAACAGCAATAGCCGGTTCACCAAATTGAGTGTGCATAAATCCGATTTCGTGTAGAGGGTACGCTTTGAAATAATCTGCGAATTCTTTCAAATTGTCTATATTCCATTCCGTTATAGCGCTTACTATAGAAACCTTGGGCGGAGTATTGTATTCAAATAATTTTTTAATGCCTTCGACCGCTTTTTGAAACGATTTTTCATTACCGCGAATCATATTATGTGTCTTTTCCAATCCATCGAGCGAAACATAAATCTCACTTAATCCCGCTTTCACTAGAGCCTCTGCTTTATTAGGGAGTAAAAGCGCATTGGTGGTAATGGCAGTATACAAGCCTTTTTGGGAAGCATATTCTACTGCTTTTATGATGTGTGGATAAGCTAAAGGTTCAGTAAATGCAAAACCTAATTTGGCTTTCGGGTAATATAATTTAGTTTCATCGGCAATCCTTTCGAGAAGGGCTAACGGCATATTCAACGGAGTGGTTCCAACTAAATTTACGGCAAAATTAGTTTCCAGACTTTGCGTGCCCACATCACACATTTTACAATGCAGATTACAGGTATTGTTAACACCTAGAACTATCCATTCGGGTGAAAAAAGATAATTTTCGGGGAGTATTTTTTTATTGGCAAATTTCAGAATTCTTTCTATCATTTTTATAGCAAATCATTTTTTCAAAAATAATGATTTTTAGCCATTGTATGTTGATTTTGAGTGAAGATTTGGGGCAAGTTTGGTTTACATTTGATAGACAACCATACGAAACAAGAGTAAAAACAAACCAACTCAAAAAGTATCCAAGTCGCCCAAAGTTACTTTAAGATTTTCAAGCGGAAATTCCGACGAGAAGTTTCTGTAACAAATGCTCCAGGAAATAAATTTTTTGTTTGGAATATTTTCTAACAATTGGGTTATTAAAGTATCTGGTGAAGATTGAATTTGTATTTCTTCAATCCCGCATAGTATTGCTAACTTTTTCAGTTTTTCAAATGCTTTAGCGAAGTCTCCATTTTCAGTTATTTCTATATCACCAATCTGCAGTCCGTTTTTGATTTTTATCCAAAAAAGAACGCCAAAGAGAGCAATCGTAAAGTTGCCATTCTGACTTTTATAGTGGTAATAGTCATTGCTTCTGATAACAGAAACTACATCGAGGCTATCAATACTTCCTTTTGCAAATTCCTTTGTTTGGTATTTTTCAAAAATGAACTTTACATAACCGGAATAGATTTTCTTTAAGATAGATATTTTCTGAATTGCTTTTTCAATTGGAAATACTGACGTTTTAATTGTATATCCAATTAAGCGTTCTTTATAAGAAAAATCGAAACTCTTTGTGAACCGTTCTTCAGAAGCTTCATTGGCAAACCCCCAGATAAATTTAATATCATTTTGAATTAATTTTTCAAAAGTCAGATTCGCCAGTTTTGTAAACAACCCTTTTCCGCCATGTTCTTTCAGCACCATCGAATCGACACTTTGTACTGCAATTTCCTGTTTGCCATTGTAGTGCATCACCACTGGAACGGATCCAAAAAAGGCTACCGGTTTATTTTGATAATAGGCTATATATCCAAAATAGGATTTGCCAGTATAATCGGTATTATACTTTTCACGAATCATTTTTTTGGCTACTTTTTTTCGAAAAACAGTCTCATACAACGATTGGATATCGATGCAGTTTTTCTCAGAAATTGGGGCAAAAATATAGTCCATGATTAATAGTATGACTCTTTTAACAAACAAGAGAGCATATGCTTTTGGCTTATATACGGATTGATAACAAAGCGCTTTTTCAAGTGCTCATTTGCCCTGTCGTTTTCCGAATTATAATCCAACAAAAGTATTTTTGAATAACCAGCCTTTTCACAATAATCAACTAAATTCTGATTATAAGCCCCAAATGGAAAAGCAAATGCTGAAATTTCTTTACCTGTAATCTCTTCTAATATCCTTTTACTTTTCACCATTTCCTTTTTTGCATTTACGTTGTCCATCTTGATTAAATTAGCATGTGTTACGGCATGGGAACCAATAGAAAATAGTGGATTCTCGCTAATTTCCTTGATTTGCGCGGCATTCATTAATTTCCAATATTCAGCTAAATTGTTCTTTAAGATTGTTTGCCATTCTGTTGTAAACAAAGAAAAAACGGCTTCAATTTGATGAAATTCTAATGCCTTGCATCTGTTTTTTAGTGAAATTCCATTGAAAACAAATTCATTTTTTCTGTTTTTTTTGTACTGATTGCCATCAAAAGCGACTTCTTTTTTTGCGGTATAAAACGAAACCAAATCGATATAATCCGGCCAAATGAAAGGATATTTCTCGTGAATTGTGGTTATAAAAAATGTAGCGGTAACATTATACTTTTTCAATATTGGCA
>JAYTGH010000508.1:0-3894 GCA_043733645.1 Flavobacterium sp.
GATGTTACGGCTCATGCCGAAATGCAGGCCATTACTTCGGCTGCGAATTTCATTGGGGGAAAATATTTAAAAGGATGTACGCTTTATGTCACTTTAGAACCTTGTCAAATGTGTGCCGGCGCTTTGTATTGGAGCCAGATTTCAAAAATAGTTTTTGGTGCTTCGGATGACCAACGCGGTTTCCAAAATTTAGGCACTACCATTCATCCAAAAACACAAGTAATTCAAGGTGTTTTAGCCAAGGAATGTTCGGATTTAATGCTTCGCTTTTTTGCTTCCAAAAGAAAATAATTTTACAGGAAAAATATTCCCAAAAAATAATATTTGTTTCAGATACTATTTTGATACTTTTAACGTTATATAGCTAATTGAGGAAAATCACTCAAGGATAAGTTCTAACAAATAATTCTTTTACAACCATGAAAACCAACAAGATTTTCGGCTTGTTCGTTGCAATTTTTTTATTGCAATCCTGTACTAAAAAATCGGCTTCCGATTTTGATTCAGATTTCGCTCTCTACAAAGACTACATTACAGGATTTTCATCAGGGTTCGTCTCCGTCCACTCCGATTTTAGGGTCCAGTTGGCCTTCAACAAAAGCGATTGGAGACCCAATCAGGAATTAGACAATGATTTATTTGATATTTCGCCGAGCGTGAGTGGAAAAGTAGTAGCGCTTTCCAGCAACACCATTGCTTTTATTCCAAAAAACAAATTGGATCAAAACACTTTGTACCAAATCACATTACATCTTTCAGACATTACCAATAAAGTTCCAAAAGAATTATCGGATTTTAAATTTTCGGTAAAAACAATCAAACAGGATTTTATTGTGAATACGCAGGATTTGCAATCTTATAGCAAAGACTGGTATTATCTAAACGGAACCTTAAAAACAGCAGACAATCTTAGCTTTGAAGAAGCCCAAAAAATTATAGAAGCCACACAAAACGACAAAGATTTAAAGTTAAAATTTGACAAAGCAACGAGTACAAGCACTGAATTCAAATTCATGATTGACAGTATTCAGCGTTTTGAAAACGATAGTAAAATAAATATTAATTGGGATGGTGACGATGTGGATATTGACCAGAAAGGCAAAGCAGAAGTTTTAATTCCGGGGAAGAACCAATTTAAAGTACTAACCATTCAGGTTGGCGATGTCAATAACCAATCGGTGTTAATTAACTTTTCTGATCCATTAAAAAAAGACCAGGACTTCAAAGGATTAGTGTCTATTGAAAATACGAGTAACCTGAAGTTTTCCACTATGGGAAATGTTTTAAAAGTCTTTTACGACAAAGATCCGGTTAAATCAAAAGTAGATAATGGAGCTTCCAATCAGGCAGTTGCTGTTGAAGCGATTGTTGATACTACGGTGGTTACTGTCGACACCGCAATGGTAGCAAGTGATGACACTGAAGTCACGAATGTTGCAGCGGCAATTGAACAATCCTTTTCGGGAAGTAAACTGGTTGAGGTTTTTCAGGGAATTGAAAGCATAGATGGTTATAAAATGAAAGAGAACTATTCTGAAAAATTGCTGTTTGATCAAATAAAGCCGGGCGTAAAATTATTAAAAAGTGGAACGATATTACCAAGTTCTAATAATCTAAAAATCAATTTTGAAGCGGCTAATCTGAATGCGGTCGATGTAAAAATCTATAAGATATACAAAAATAACATCATGCAGTTTTTGCAGGATAATGAACTCAACGGCACACGAAACCTAAGACAGGTAAGTCAGTCCATAGCTAAATCGACTATCGAACTAAAGCAGAATAATTTACTCGATTATACCAAATGGAATACGTATGCCTTAGACATTTCAAAGATCATAAAACCGGAACCCGGAGCGATTTATCGTGTTGAGTTCTCTTATAAAAAGAAATATTCCTTGTATAAATGCGAGACATCGTCAGCAACTTCAGAAGGAGACAGTAGCGGTGAAGATGCCGAAGCAGACGACAACGAAGATGATGTTAATTATAGCGGTAATGACTATGATGACTATTATTATGAAAGAGATTACGATTGGAGAGAAAGCGAAGATCCTTGCACCGATTATTATTTTTACAATACCAAAATCGGAACCAACGTTCTCGCTACCGATTTAGGTGTTATTGCCAAAAGAGGAACTGATAAATCGGTTGTGATTGCAGTAAGCGATATCGTTTCTACAGACGCTGTTTCCGGAGCCTGTGTTGATTTATATAACTACCAACAACAAAAAATAGCAACTTCATCAACCGATGGAGATGGAATGGTTTCGTTCCAATTAGAAAAATTGGCGTATTTCGCCATTGTGACCAAAGGTGATCAAAGCACTTATGTGAAATTAGATGACGAGCTTTCATTGTCGGTGAGTAATTTTGACGTCGCTGGTGAAACGTTACAAAAAGGATTGAAAGGTTATTTGTATGGCGAACGCGGCGTTTGGCGTCCCGGCGATACGTTGTATTTGTCTTTTATTTTGAATGACAATGCTAATAAATTACCGGCATCGCATCCTGTAAAATTAAAGTTGAATGACCCTCACGGAAAAACAGTGTATCAATCGGTTCAAAAACTGAATGAACTTAATCATTATAAGTTTGTGGTTCCAACTGATGACAGTGCGCCAACCGGAAATTGGGAAGCGGTTGTAAGTATTGGTGGTGCCCGCTTTTACAAAAGCATCAAGATTGAAACTATTAAGCCAAACCGCTTAAAAATCAAAAACAGTTTTAACGATCCTATTCTTTCTGCCAGTAAAAATAACGTCAATAACATTCAGGTTTTATGGCTTCATGGCGCTGTCGGCAAAGATTTAAAAACCGAAGTGCAGGCTAAATTCTTCCAGCAGTCAACCACTTTTAAAGGCTATGACAAATATACTTTTGACGACCCAACCAGAAGTTTTTCTACAGAAGAAGTCAATATTTTCTCTGGGAAAGTAGATGGAAACGGTCGCGCTTCCATCCCAATAAAACCAACTATTCAAGGACAAGCTCCCGGAATGTTGCGAGCAGCTTTCATTACAAAAGTTTATGAAAATGGTGGTGATGTGAGCACAGATGTAGCTTCCACTACGTATTCTCCATACAAAACGTATGTAGGGGTAAAATCGCCCGAACCAAACAAATACGGTATGATTGAAACGGGAAAAAATAACCGTTTCGACATTGTAACGGTTAGCGAAGATGGGAAACCCAAATCGGTTAAAAATTTAGAAGTCCGTGTTTATAAATTAGAATCACGTTGGTGGTGGGATGCTTCCAATGATGATATATCAAATTATAATACATCAAACTCAACGATTGCCTATAAAAATTTCGTGGTGAGTACCGATTATTCAGGAAAAGCCAATATCTCATTCTCGGTAAGAAATGAAGAATGGGGCAATTATTTAATTCGGGTTTCCGACCCAACTGATGGTCATGCAACAGGGACAAAAGTGTATATAGATGAGCCTTATTGGTCAGCAAAATCAAGAACTGGCGATGGCGAATCAGCTACTATGCTCAAGTTTTCTACCGATAAAACGAATTATGCTGTTGGTGACAAAGCCAAAATATTTTTCCCATCGAGTGAAGGTGGTAGAGCATTAATTTCTATCGAAAACGGAACCAAAGTAGTAAAAACGCTTTGGGCAAAAACACAAAAAGGAGAAACGACAGTCGAGCTGCCAATTACAGGTGAAATGGCTCCGAATGTATACATCAATATTTCGCTTTTGCAGCCGCATGCTTCAACCAAAAACGATTCGCCAATCAGAATGTATGGCATCGTTCCAATTGAAGTGGTAGATAAAAACACGGTTCTTGAACCACAACTTACGATGCCCGATGTGCTTCGCCCGGAGCAAACCGTAAATGTAAAAGTTTCCGAAAGACACGGCAAGAAAATGACCT
>JAYTGH010000509.1:0-3893 GCA_043733645.1 Flavobacterium sp.
AATTGGCGTTCCCATCAAACTACCAAAGGTGCCTACATTAGAAATCGTGAATGTACTTCCTTGAATTTCTTCGGGTTTTAGTTTGTTATTTCGGGAAGCATCAGCCAAATGATTGACGTCTTTTGCAATAGCAACTAGATTTTTTTCATCAGCATTTTTTACCACCGGAACGATTAAATTTCCGTTTGGTAACGCTGTTGCCATTCCCACGTTGATGTCTTTGTGTACAATGATCTTTTTATCATCTACCGAAACATTAATCATAGGGAAATCCTGAATTGCTTTGGCTACAGCCTGAACAAAAACCGGAGTAAAAGTTAATTTTTCGTTGTGTTTCTGCTGAAAATTCTCTTTGTTTTCGTTTCTCCAATTGACCAAATTCGTCACATCAACTTCAATGTAAGACGTCACGTGAGGCGAGGTTTGTTTGGAGTATACCATATGATCTGCAATCATTTTGCGCATGCGGTCCATTTCTACAATATGGTCTTTTCCTTCTGTGAAATTGATTTTTGGTTTTGGATAAGAAGAAGTTGTCGGTTGTCGCCCTTCGACTGTGCTCAGGATGACATCAGTTGTCGGTTTGCTTTGGATTGGGTATTTACGATTTTTTAGATAATGGAAAACATCGCTTTTTTGCACGCGCCCATCAGTTCCTGAACCAGGAATAGTTTGCAATTCTTCTATTGATAAATTTTCTTTTTGTGCAATACTGATGATTAACGGCGAGAGAAAAGCGTCTGGATTGGATTTGACTTGTAATTTAGCTACGCTCAGTTCGGCTGCGCCTCGGGTTACTTCTGCCTTTTTGGTTTCAGCAGGGATTGACTTAGTTTCTGTTTTACCAATGGTGATTTTTTTTCCTGAAACTTTCTCATCTGAGTCAATCAATGCCAAAACTCCTCCTACGCCCACAATGGCATCTTTATGAAAACGAATCTCAGTAATCGTACCCGAAACTGGCGATGGAACATCGCTGTCGACTTTATCTGTAGCGACTTCCACAATGGTCTCTTCGGCATTTACAAAATCGCCAACGTTTTTCAACCAGGCAATGATTGTCGCTTCGGAAATGCTTTCGCCCATTTTGGGCATTTTAAATTCGATTATTGGCATTTTATTTTTTTCTAAATTCTTCTAATGTTTTGTAAAAGGCTTCCTGCGTTGGACGGTTCGCCGAAATATCGCGCAATGGTTCTACTGCTTTTAAAGTCTCGTAACATTCTTTCGGCAACTGCTGATACAAGGCTGTCCCCTTGGTTTTCCAATCAATCATCTCATCAGAAACATCTTTAATGATAACCGCTGGATTGCCAACAACCATTTTTCTATTCGGAATTTCCATTCCAGCTTTGATAAAACTCAACGCGCCAATAATACATTCATCGCCTACATTAACATCATCCATAATCACTGCGTTCATACCAACAAGACAATTAGCACCAATGTTAGCTCCGTGAATAATGGCTCCGTGACCTATATGTGCTCCTGCTTTCAAAGTCATACTCTTTCCCGGAAACATGTGAATGGTACAGTTTTCCTGCACGTTGCAACCGTCTTGAATAATAATTTCTCCCCAATCACCACGAATGGCAGCTCCGGGACCAACGTAAACGTTTTTCCCAATAATCACATTCCCCGTAACCGCCGCCTGCGGGTGGATAAAACTACTTTCGTGTATGACTGGAATAAATCCTTTGAATTCGTAAATCATATTTTTGAGATAAAAGAACAAAGACCGCGTAGCTGAAAGAAAAAAGATTTTTTATCTTGCTTCTTGCTTCTTTCCTTTTGTTTCTATTTAAACTTTTCTAATGTTTTCTTTGTAAAATCAGACAATACTAATCTTCCGCTAATGGCGGCTCTTTCGGCTAATAAATTGTCCCAATCATCTGTGCCCCTCCAAAAAATCTTTTTCATTTCTATCATGGCTTCGTGATTATAAGTGCATAAATGTTTGGCGAAAGCCTGAATCGCTTCGTCCATATCTTCTATGCTTTGATAAACGCTCGCGTATAATCCTTTTTCTCTTGCCCACGATGCTTCATAAAACGTATTGGCGTCAATGGCAATTTGCGACATAGCAGAAACTCCCATTTTTCTTTCTATAGCTGGAGAAACCACGAATGGTCCTATTCCGACATTCAATTCACTTAATTTTATAGCTGCAAATTTTGTTGCCATACAATAATCGGTTGAAGCAGCAATGCCTACGCCTCCTCCAACAGTTTTCCCCTGAATACGTCCAATGATGAACTTCGGGCATTTACGCATGGCATTGATGACATTGGCAAAACCGGAGAAAAATACTTTTCCGGTTTCAGCATCGTTGATGGCCATCAGTTCTTTAAAACTGGCTCCGGCACAAAACGTTCGGTCGCCACCACTTTTGAGGATAACCACTTTTACGTCTTCATTATTGCCAACTTCTGTAATCGTATCCGCTAGTATTTTTAATATATCGCCCGGCAATGAATTTTGTTCCGGATGGAAAAACTCAATCGTGGCGATGTTTTCTTGTATGTTGTGTTTAACGTAAGCGTCCATTTATTTTTTATTTTTTTAGCCCCGATTGCTTCGCCAGTTCACTTCGTTCGTGTGAGCCGATATCCTTGCGTAGTTTACGAAGCAAGATAAAGGCGAAAGCGGGAAATAGCTTCTAATTATAAAATTCCAAATTGTTCGAAATGGTGATTCAAATGTTTTCGTTCCAGCAAATACGATTCGTATCGATTTAATTCGCCAAAGACCATGTTCTTTAAAGCAGCGTTTGGGTTTTCTTTGAAAAAAGCTTTATAGGCTTGTCTTGCTTCTAAAAACTTTTGTTTTGCCGTTGCAAAATCTGGATGAATTAAATCTTCCAATTCTCCTTTCTTAAGCGTTGGAAAAGAACTTCCAATTGGGAATTTGTCATAGTTATATAACGAATTATGCACCTTATCTAAAATCTTTTCTGGCGTTGCAATTTCAAAATCCTGAATTTGCCCTGACATGATTTTATAGCCATACTCTAAATGTTCCAATAAATGCTGCGGTGTTAAAATGCCCCATTTTGGCTGCATATCCTGAGCAAGTTTACTAAGGCTTTCTTCAATTTTTTCGTCAGTCATTTCGATGAATACCTCTTGTTTTTTCTGCACCATCGTCAAAATCGTGGCAACGGCTACCAATTCGTCTTCGGCATCAAAAACCTCAACAAACCATTTTACTATTCCACTCGGATGTTCGGCTGAAGCAACGTCTCTTTCGATTTTTTGCTTACAGGTCAAACGTACATAAACCGTATCATTATGATACAACGGGCGAAGGAAACGGCATTCTTCCAAACCATAATTGGCGGCAACCGGACCTTTATTTGGGTGAACAAACAAACCTGCAGCTGCGGCTAAGATGAAATAACCATGAGCGGTTCGTTTTTCAAAAATACTTCCATCGAGTGAAGTGATATCTGTGTGGGCATAGAAATGGTCCCAAGTCAGATTGGCAAAATTGATGATATCTGTATCTGTGATAGTTCGTTTGTGCGTTTTTAACGACATGCCTGGCTGAATATCTTCCCAATGGTATTGGAACGGATGTTGCGTTGTTTCTTTGTATTTGGAATTTGGTTGATAAATGCCAGTGATTTCCGTTAATGTGGTTGGTGAACCTTGAATGGCGCAGCGCTGCATATAATGTTTGATGCCGCGAACTCCACCCATTTCTTCTCCGCCTCCGGCACGACCGGGACCACCGTGAACCAATAGTGGTAATGGCGAACCGTGACCCGTACTTTGTTTGGCATTTTCACGGTTCAGCACCAAGATTCTTCCGTGGTGAGAAGCTGCGTTGATAACATACTCTTTTGCAATTTCATCCGAATTGGTTACGATGGAAGACACTAATGAACCCTT
>JAYTGH010000510.1:0-10340 GCA_043733645.1 Flavobacterium sp.
CACGGACTCACCACGGACTCACCACGGACTCACTAGGAAATAATTACGAACTTCTTTAAATCAAAAAAGTACTAAATCCTCATTTTTTATTAATTGAATTGATATAAAAATCTCAGGGGAATAGCTAGTGGAGGTTTTGTTTAGGTGTTGAAATAAGTTTGTACCTTTGTCTTTCCGTAGAGAATAGGTTATGAATAAAGAAATCCAACTTCAGGATTTAGGAAATAAGGATTATAAGGAAACTTGGGATTATCAGGAAGAACTTTTTAAGGAGATTGTAAACATCAAATTAAAAAAAAGAGTTACTCCCGAATTGGTAACGCCTAATTATTTTCTTTTTGTAGAACATCCACATGTTTATACGTTAGGAAAAAGTGGCGATATGAGTAATTTGCTTTTATCCGAAAAGCAATTGGAAGCTAAAGGAGCGACTTTTTATAAAATTAATAGAGGAGGAGACATTACCTATCATGGTCCCGGACAAATAGTGGGTTATCCGATAATAGACTTAGAAAACTTTTTTACTGATATTCACAAATACTTACGCTTTCTTGAAGAAGTGATTATTTTAACTTTAGCCGAATATGGTATCATAGGTGCAAGAAGCGAAGGTGAAACCGGAGTTTGGCTCGATGTAGGAACACCCTTTGCCCGAAAGATTTGTGCTATGGGAGTTAGAGCTTCACGTTGGGTAACGATGCATGGCTTTGCGTTGAATGTTAATGCCAATCTCGGTTATTTTGATAATATTATTCCGTGTGGCATTAAAGGAAAAGCAGTGACTTCAATGCATGTTGAGCTGGCAAAAGAAGTGGATGAAACAGCAGTGAAAGAAAAAATAGTGAAACATTTTGCTGTTTTATTCGAGGCTCAAATGATAACTTCTGAAATGGTAAATCGTTAATCTAAAACTTTCCATCATTCTGAGCTTGCCTGCACTGAGCTTGCCGAAGTATCGAAGGGCAACTTCAATTGTTCGGGTAATAATCGAAATGACATTCGGTGGTATTTGGTTGTGCCGTATTTCCTAATCGCTTCTCGGTGTTCTGCAGTTGGGTAGCCTTTGTTTTTCTTCCAGTTGTACATTGGAAATTCTTCATGTATTTTATTCATATATTCATCTCGGTATGTTTTTGCTAAAACCGAAGCTGCAGCAATACTCATGTACTTTGAATCTCCTTTTATTATTGTGGAATAGGGGATGTTATTAATGGGTTTAAAACGATTTCCATCTACTATAATATACGTTGGTATTGGATTTAACTTCGTAATACATTCCTGCATTGCTTTTATGGAAGCATTCAGGATATTAATTTCATCAATGATTATAGGTTCGAGATGCGTTACAGAAAAAGATATAGCGACATCTTCTATAATTGGTTTTAAATTTTCACGTGTTTTTTCTGAAAGCTGTTTGGAGTCATTCAGCAATTCTGATTTAAAGTCATCAGGTAATATAACTGCAGCGGCTGTGACTGGGCCAGCAAGGCAACCTCGACCAGCTTCATCGGTACCACATTCTAAAATGAAATCAGAAAATTTTAATAGTAACATGTTTTTTTTATAAATCTATAAAAAAAAGCGCAACTTTTAATGTTGTATGGTATCATTATAAATGCGGTAAATATGTATTCAAACTTTAACATTGTAAAAAAGATTATTTACTGTTAATATTTGGTTAATTAATAAATAATTAAGAAGTTTGCAGAATAACTAACTCAAATAAAATTAATATGAGATCGAAGTTCAAATGGATTTTTACGCTATTATTGGCGTTATTAATGCAGTTTTCGTTTGCACAAGAGAAAACTGTAACGGGTGTTGTTTCAGATAAGTCTGGACCACTACCAGGAGCTAATGTTGTTGTTAAAGGAACAACACGTAGCGCACAAACAGATTTTGATGGAAAATATTCCATTAAAGCAAAAGCAGGGGAGGTTCTTGTTATTTCTTTTGTAGCGTACACTAATCAGACTATCACGGTTGGTGCAGCCAACAACTACAATGTGTCGCTGAAAGAAGCAGACATTAAGTTAGAAGAAGTTGTAATTGACGGTTATCGTTCTACTTCTAAAGCTAAGTCAAGTGTATCTCAAACGACAATACTTGCAAAGACTATTGAAGACAGACCTAACGTTTCTTTTCTCCAGTCTTTACAAGGACAGGTTCCTGGTTTACAAATCAATACTGCTTCAGGGTCTCCTGGTTCTGCTAAAATTGAATCTTTAATTAGAGGAGTTTCCAGTTTGAATGGTTCAACGGAACCGTTAATCGTCATTGACGGAATTCCTTCTTCACAATCCGTTTTCAGAAGTATCAATCCTAATGATATTGAGTCGGCTACTGTATTAAAAGATGCTGCTGCTACTAGTATTTATGGTAATAGGGGAGCTTCTGGGGTGATTGTTATTAAAACAAAACGTGGAAAATACGATTCTAAATTGTCGTTTAAATATTCTAGCACCTACGGTCTTGCGGAATTACAACAAAATAGATATAATATTGTAAACACGCAACAGGCTTTAACAATAGAGAGAACTTTTGGGTCTGGTTTAGGAGCACAAAATCCTGATACAGGTCTTCCATTCACAGATGCTGAAATTGCGGCTTATCCAATAAATACAAATTGGAAAAAATATTTCTTCAGACAAGGTACAAGTCAAACCCATGATTTGAGTATTAGTGGTGGTACCGCTAAAACAACAAACTTTACCTCATTTAGTTATTATGATCAACAAGGTATTGTACCGACTACTGATTTTAAAAGATTTAGTATGAGATCGAATTTTAGTGGTAAATCTGAGAATGATAAATTTAACTATTCTACCAATATTTACGCATCTTTCTCAAAAAGACACGAATTAGCTCAAGAGACAAATAGTGCTCTTAATAGTAACGTTTTACAAAACCCATTGCAGGGATTAATAACTTCTTTACCTTATGCAGATCCGAATGTATATGTTAACGGTCAACAACTTTACGATGATTTTGGAGCACCAAGTTTCCAGATTGTTCCTTATATGTTGTTGGATTATTTACGTCCAGGTAACATTCCAAATGAGTTGCAAGAAACTAAATTGCTTTTCAATGCTTCAGGATCTTATAAATTGACTAAAGATTTAACTTTTACCAGCACTGCGGGTGTTGATTATTCGCAGCAGTATCAAGTTGCTGCAAGGGCGCCACAATCCTATCTGGCAATTGTTGCTACTCCTACAGGAGCTCAATTTGGTGGTAGGGAAGACCAAATCAATAACAGGGATTTCTCTTTCACCCTGACTAACAAATTAAACTATAATCACGTATTTAAAGGAAAACACACCATTGATATCAGTGCCTTTACTGATTATCTGAAATTGCAGAGAAAATATTTCGGTTACAGGCAAAATGGTCTAGACCCTAGAACTTGGGCTTTTGGGACAGGAACGGGTTATATTGCTTTTAATCCTTTAACTCCTAACTTCTATGCGCCACGGGAATTTCATTTACCTGGTGGAAGAGATAAAATCGATGCGGGTATGTTCTCGTACTTTGGTACTTTTGCGTATGATTATGACGATAGATTTGGTCTAGACGCTACTGTAAGAAGGGATGCTTCCTATAAATTTATTGCAGATAATCAATGGGGAACTTTCTGGTCCGTTTCGGGAAGATGGAATATAGACAAAGAAAAGTTCTTGGCTAATACCATTTTTGATGAGTTAAAATTTAGGGTTTCTTATGGAACCAATGGTAACCAAAATATTCCGGCAGTGGGTTATGGAGAAAATCCATTCTATGCTGGTAATAATTTGGTTAGGGATACAAATGCAACAGTAAATGGATATTCTAACCTGCCAGCTCTTGGCGTGGGAGTTGTCGGCAATTCTGCTATACAATGGGAAGTTACCACTCAGACCGACCTTGGTTTGGATTTTAGTATTGCAAAAAGATTCTCAGGATCTATAGATGTTTATAGAAAGATAACTGATAAATTGTTTGACAAGATTATTCTTTCTGCCATTACAGGACAACCGAATATCGATGGAAACAACGGTGCGCTCCTTAATCAAGGTATAGAAGCAATATTGAAATATGATGTATTTAAACAAAAGGATTTTAAATTGGAATTGTTTGTTAATGGTGCTTATAACAGGGCAACTTACTTAACTACCACATTGCCAGGCAATGCTGATCAACCTAACGGTAATGAAATCAGATACGTTGGTGGTTACGTTTACGAATACAACCTCGTTCCGTATATTGGTGCTAATAATAATGGTTTTGTTGATGCTAATGGGGTTTCACAACCTGCAGACGGTAACCTTTTGTTCCTTGATATCAACGGAAATACTACTGAAACCATAACAGAAGCCGACAGAAGAAAATCTGGTAAGTCTGAATTACCAAGATACCAAGGGTCATTTGGTTTCAACGCTTCATATAAAGGATTCTTCCTTAATAGCCAGTTTACTTATGCGGCCAATGTTCACCGATTTGATTTTGACTTGACTAATATGTCAGATCCTGGTGCAATAGGTGTATTTGCTGTAACCAATGATTTGAACAATGCATGGGATGCCACAACGAACCCAACTTCAAACTATCCTTCTTTAACTGCAACTAACCTTGCAGATGGTGATACGTTCTCTGACAGATGGTTGGTTGATGCTTCTTATATTAGACTAAAAGTTTTAACTTATGGTTATAACTTCCCAGCTAAGTTTTTAGAAAAATCTGCTATCAGTAGCTTAAGAGTTTACAGTTCTATGGAGAATTACGTAACCTGGACAAAATGGAGAGGTTTTGATCCAGAAAGTATTGGTGCAAGTAATCAAGGAGGATATCCTTCGCCTAAGGCAATTACTTTTGGTGTTGATATTCAATTTTAAAAAAAAAAGATATGAAAAAATTAAGTTTATTATTATTTGCGATTGTTGGATTGACATTCAACTCGTGTGAAGATGCTTACCATATTACTCAAGATGGTGAATTTTCTGAAGCTGCTACTTTCAAGACTCTAGCTGATATGAAATTGTATATGCTTGGAGTTTATAATAATGCAGACATTACATCAGAAATTGGTCTTTCATCAATAATTACCGATGAAGCTGCACAGGGCAGTCAAAACGCTGGGCAGGACAAGGATTTATACGGATTCACATTAAATCCGGAAGATACTTTTACTGATGATATTTGGGCTACTGAATACAGATTAATCAATAGGGCAAACAGGTTAATAAGAGGAGCTGCAAGAATCACTCCAACAGCTGATGAGTTGCCTGAATACAATTCAATTGTAGCACAGGCAAGAGCATTAAGAGCTTTTGGTCACTTCCAGTTATTGACTTATTTTTCCACAGACTTATCAGATGATAACGGTGTAGGTGTTATTTTAGTTGATCATGTTCCTGCTACAACGGAACTATTGCCAAGAAGCACTAATGGTGAAGTATTTGCCTTGATAGAATCTGATTTAGCTTATGCAGATGCAAATCTTATTGATTATACTACTACAACGGCTCCAAATGCTCATCCATGGACGTTCTTTAATAAAAATGCCATCAATGCGTTTAGAGCGAGAATGTATCTTTACAGAAAGAACTATCCTTTAGCGTTACAGTACGCTAACGCAGCTATTGCTGCAGGTCCTGCTTTAACTGCTGCTACTCCTGTTCCTACAGGTGTAGTTGGTAGTGGAACTCCTACTTCAGGATGGAATGGTTCATTCTATAGTACTGCAAATCCAACTAGTCCTTATAGAAAAATGTGGCAAGATGTAGCACAAGGGGAAATCATCTTATCTTTTGAGCAAGGTACTGGTAAAGCTGCAGTTTCAAGTTTATATTACTTCAACAGAACTAACCTTACTGGTGGTCCGTATCATGAAATGGGAAGAAACTTGTTTAATTTGTTAGAGCAAAACAATGGTGTTCACGGTTCTACAGACATCAGACGATATGCATTTATAGACCCTACCAGCAAAATTGATTCCGGCTATCCTGGAACTACTGCTCCGGATTATACAACAGATACTAATTACAAACTTAGTGACGTTTTACTACTTGACAAGTATCCTGGTAAAGTAGGTAATGAATTAACAAATGATTTTAAAATATTCAGAACATCTGAAATGTATTTTATTCGTGCAGAAGCTTTAATTGCTGCGGGTGATTTACCTGGAGCAGCTTTAGCTATCAAAGCTGTAAGAGACGCAAGAACTTTCAGGGGCGCATTACCGGCATTACCGGTTTATGCCAATGCTACAGCAGCTTGGGCTGATGTACTATATGAAAGAAGACTGGAATTATGTTTTGAAGGGCACAGATATATTGACTTGAAAAGATTGGGTACTCTTGCCGGTGCAGGAGTTGACAGGTATTCAAGAGATTGTGACGAGTGGAATATTCCAACATGTTCAGTTCCTGTAACTGATCACAGATTCACGTTGCCTGTTCCACAAAGTGAATTGAATGCCAATCCAAATGCACAGCAAAATCCTGGCTATAATTAAAAGTTAGTATTATATAAATTTTTAAAGACATCCCATTTTTCATTAAATGGGATGTTTTTTTATGATTTTATTTTATATTTTTTGCCTAACTTTGCTTTCCTATTTAAAGTTTTATTCTGTATTTAATATGCTCTTACTTATTGGTACAGATTACTTTAATACTATAATTAACACCTTTTTTAAAATTGATTCATGAAAAAACATAATGTAGTTTTATTGGCTTTCCTTTTTTTATCTTTCGTTTCAAAAGCGCAAAATGCAATTAAAGAAAATGCACCTTATCAAAAAGTCATCCATTTTGATAAGGCTATTTCGAAAGAGGATGCCATCAAAATCTTTTTGAAAAGAGAAGGTTTAGATTCATTTACTTCATTCACATCTGCCAAAGAAACTTCAGATGAAAGTGGTTTGGTACATCAAAGACATCAGCAATTTTATAAGGGATTAAAAGTTGAATTTGGAACCTTAATTACACATACAAAAAATGGAAATATTGTTTCAATCAATGCCGAATTGTACAATGCCTCTTCGTTAAATTTAGTGCCAACATTAAGTGCTGAGGAAGGACTCAATAATGCAACGAACACTATACACGCGGTCAAATACTTATGGGAAGATGAGCAACAAGCTGCACTAGTTGGTTATAAAAAGCCACAAGGTGAGTTAGTGCTATTTCCAATTGTTACAACAGGTCAGATAAAATTAGCCTATAAATATGATATCTACGCTATTGAACCTATTTCAAGACAAGAAGTTTATGTAGATGCACAGAACGGTCAGGTGTTATATAAAAATCCAATCATTAAACACCTTACTAATGCAACAGCAGTAAATGAGAACAGAGAAATAGAAAAATTTGAAGCGCTAGTCACCGGAAGCGCCAATACAAAATATAGTGGATTAAGGAGTATAGAAACTCGTTTTGATACGCCATTGAATATGTATGTTTTACACGACCAAACCAGAGGTGGCGGAGTTATTACCTATAACTGTGAAAGAATAGTTAACACGTATCAGAATGTTCATTTTAAAGATAATGACAATAACTGGACTTCGGCAGAATTTGCTAACGCATTCTGGGATAATGCGGCCCTAGACGCTCATTGGGGTGCAGAAATGACTTATGATTTCTGGAAGGTGGTTTTCAATAGAAATAGTTTTGATGACAACAATTCCCAGATTAAGAGTTATGTTCATTTTAAGCAAACTTCAGCAAATTTAGACAATGCATATTGGAATGGCTCTTTCATGACTTATGGAGATGGAACCGCAGGAAAACCATATACTGCTCTCGATATCTGTGGGCATGAAATTGGACATGGAGTTTGTGCTTACACAGCAGCGTTAGCCTATCAAAATCAATCAGGAGCTATGAATGAAGGCTTTTCAGATATATGGGGAGCCTGCATCGAACATTTTGGAAGAACGGGTTCAATTACTGGAACACCTGTTGCTAATGTTTGGAAAATAGGGGAAGATTCTGTGAATGGAGGATTAAGATCTATGAGTAATCCGACCTCTTTAGGTGACCCTGATACGTTAAGAGGAACAAACTGGGTAGTTACTGCCGATGATGGGCCATGTACGCCAACAAGCACTAATGACCATTGTGGTGTTCATTCAAATAGTGGCGTACTGAACAAATGGTTCTACCTGTTAACCGTTGGAGGCAGCGGAACAAATAACGCTCCTATTGCCGAAAGAGATACTTATAATGTTACCGGAATCGGGATGCAAAAATCTTCACAAATTACCTATTATCTTGAAAGAGATTACTTAACACCAAACTCCACATTTTATGATGCCAGAGACTTTAGCTTAACAGTAGCAAATAACCTATATTGTTCAAGCAGTCCCGAAGTAGCTGCTGTAACCAACGCTTGGTTTGCCGTAAACGTTGGAAATAGTTTCGTAAGTGTTGCAAATGATGTTAGCCTCGATAGCCTTCCAGCAAACAGCTCTGTTAATTGTGGCGTTACAAGTACAGTTCAAACCGTTTATTTTAAAAATCTAGGGTCAAGTACACTTACGTCTGTAAACGTAGCTTATAACATTGATGGAGGATCAAGTACAAGTGTACCCTGGAGTGGTAGCCTTTCCACATGTTCAATAGGCAGTCAACAAATAACAATCAACACATCAACGTTATCACCTGGAGTGCACCTGTTGAATATTACTACTACCACATCGGGAGATGCAGTTGTGTCTAATAATGCTAAATCAACTTATATTTTTGTTAATCAATCAGCAAGTGTTAATCAGCTAAATACTTTTGAATCTGCATCAGATAATTTATTGACTTCTGATGAACCGGTTTCTGCATCAAGGCTATGGCAGAGAGGTATTGCAAACAAAACCAATTTGACCGACAGCTCCAATGTGTATGCCACTGGTTTAACTGATCCTTATCCGTCAGATACCAAATCATACCTGATTTCGAGATGCTACGACTTGTCTCTGGCACCAAATCCAATTTTAAAGTTCGATATGGCTTTCGATTTACAATATAGTGCTGATGTTTTGTATATGCAATATTCATCAAATGGAGGCAATACATGGAATTTGCTAGGCACGAGTGCTGATCCTAATTGGTATACTGCTAATACAGGTTGCGCACTTTGCATAGGAGGCGAATGGACCGGAGATGCAAGTAGCACTAATTCGAGCGGTACAACCAATGGAACAAAAAGACTATATAGTTATAATCTTTCAGCATTTGGTTCTACATCACCAAGTCCGCAGTCAAATATGCTATTCAGATTTGTTTTTCAATCAGATGCTGCTGAGAATTATGATGGTGCATTCATAGATAATTTTGTGATTGAAACTACATTAGGTACAGATGAGTTTTCAGTAAACACTATCAATATATATCCAAACCCAGCAAAAGGGATTTTAAATTATACGATCAGTAACAGTGTTGTTTTAACAGCTATTACCATAAATGATATTTCGGGTAAACAAATATATAAATCAGGAAATACAGTAAACAACAGTATTGACGTTTCAAGTCTTTCATCGGGAGTTTATTTTGTAACGTTTCAATCGGATAAAAATTTAGTTACTAAGAAATTTATCAAAGAGTAACTTTTTTAATTAATTATCTTAAAACCATCCCACTTAAAGGGATGGTTTTTTTATGATTTTATTACAAATTGTTTTATGTATTTTTGCTTCGAAATATTTTAAGATGAAATACTTAGTAACTGTACTCTTTTTATTGATTTTTTCAGTTGGTTTTTCTCAGGATGATCCATCTGATGCCGCTAAGAGCGTTCCAAAGAAGCAACCTAAAGCAGCTTTTAATCAATACAGAATTATCACTTTGCAGAAAGACACTACTTATGTAGATACTTCTTTAACCATCAAAAAAGAATACGCATTTAACTATTTACGCAAAGACACTTTTGGTCTTTTGCCTTTTGCTAACGAAGGGCAAACCTATGCAGTTCTCGATTTCGGATTGAAAAACTTCACTTCATTTCCGGAAATTGGCTTCTCAGGAAAACAGTTTAATTATTTAGGAGTTAATGATATTAAATATTATTCTGTTGCAACGCCGGTTACGGAGCTGTATTTCAAAACTACTATGGAGCAAGGACAATCCGTTGATGCTTTTATTACGGTAAACACTTCGGAACGATTTAATATGTCCGTTGCTTTCAAAGGATTACGCTCTTTGGGGAAATACATCAACCAACTTTCGAGCACAGGAAATTTTAGGTTTACTACCAGTTATAATACACTAAACAAAAGATATTATCTGAATTTTCATTTTACCGGACAGGATTTTCTGAATGGAGAAAACGGTGGGATTACAACTATTGAAAATTTTGAAAGCGGCGAT
>JAYTGH010000511.1:0-10328 GCA_043733645.1 Flavobacterium sp.
AGTTCACGTTCACGTTTCGCAAGAATTTTTATCTTTAACGGAAAATAAAAAGTTCCGAACTTCGCAACTGACGAGAAGCGGCGGAACGTTAGCGGTCAGTGTAAGACAAATCCGTAAAAGAAGACAATCAAATTATTGAATATTATTTTCATCTAACTCAAAAGCCAATTGAAGAATAGGGTTTTCAAATTCAGATTGTGAATATACTCCAAGATTACTTTCATATAGTTTTTTAAAATCTACAATGTCTTCATTACACCATTTAAGAAACCGTGACATTTGTTCACTTGTTAATTTTGATTCCATAATAACACTTTTAATGTGAGACATATTATTATCAAAAACATCATTATTTCTTGTTTGATTTTTACTAATTTCATTTAATAGTTCAAATATTCTTTCTTGTATTGACATAACTAAAATTTTAAAGTGCACACCAAATGTAAGAAAATTTGATAACTTAGCATAAAATATGTATACTATGAATAAAACAATAGAGATTAAAAAAACACATATTAGAAATCTGTTTTTGTCCTTTTTAATTGGGTTTTTAATACTGTTTACTTTAGAGCATTTTGGAAAATTTAGCTTTGTGGCGCCTACTCCTACCACATATGACAGCCAAGACAGAATTAATATGGTCAGCCAAGTTCCTTACACAACAGAACTATCAACAATTTATTATGAGTCATTTTTTGGAGAAAAAATCTCTACAAGTGGAAATAACTTCACCATCTACGATTTAAGTTTTAAAGATACCGACTTTGATAAGTATTCTGTAAAAAGTTATTACTATACTCAAGCAGCAATAGTAGACCTCAAGTATGGAATCTATATATCTGTTTGTTTATTTTTAACAACTGTATTCCTTTCAATATTTAAGTTTAAATTTACGTAAACATGAAAAAAATTATATTAATTAGCTTCTGTTTCGTTTTAATCTCTTGTTTTAAAGAACCTAAAAAAAACACTCCTGTTGAAATTCCTATAGAAAAAGTAGCGACTGAAACAAACAACGAAACGGCAACCGAACCAAAAAAATATAGTGACTCTAAGTATTCGTACATTAAAGGCTTTAAAGGTAAATATCCTAGTGATGTAAGTTTATTTGAAAAAGATATTTTAAAAACCCAGTTATTGAATTTATTAGGTGAAGAGAATTATAATCTATTTATTCAAAATATGTCAGTTCAAATACCAATTGAAATAATTTATGATGAAGGTGACGAATATGCTTTCGTTAGTGGTGGTGCTCCACATAGTTTTGGTTCTGATGAAGCTTGTATAGAAATTGATTTTAAAAATGATAAAATATCAGTTGGTATTTTATTAGATGCAAATGACGTATTTTATTTTACTGAAAATGAAGATAAAAGTCAGTCTCTAGCAAAAGATAAGCTAGCGACATGGCTTTACGAAGCAAAAGAAAACATATATAATAAAACACCGAACCGCTAACAGCCGTTTCTCGCAATTGCGAATTTTGTGGTAAGTTCACGTTTGCGGTTCGCAAGAATTTTTATCTTAGTGGAAAATAAACGGTTACGAAGTTCACCACTGCGTGAGGCGGAATGTAATATGCAAGTTTAAAAAATAACACGCGTAAAATACATATAACAGAAGAAAAATAATTAATAATTAACCTAAATTAAACATCATGAGACATTTACTATTAAGCAGTTTACTCTTTGTCGTCCTTTTAACTTCTTGTTCTTCGAGTTCAGATAATAACAGTAGTTCTAATCTATTTAATCCTCCGAATTGGATACAAGGAACTTGGAGAGATAATGCTTCATTTGGGTTTAAATTTACACCTGACAATGTTTGTCAATTAGTTTCTACAAATGAAAATTGCTTTAAAGAAATGATAAATAGCTATAATGCAAGTATTCCTAATTCTTCATCTGTTGATGAAGAAATAAATACAAACACAGAATATAAATTTTCATATACAGTTCAAAGCACAACTCAATATTTTCATTTTATAAAACTGACAAATAATACAATAGAGTACCATCAAGATTCAGGAGTAAGTCCAGTTTATACAAAGCAATAAATAAAATAACAGAATTTTTTAAAAATGATTCTTGTTATGGTCAAGATTAAATTCTTGATAAAGCTTAAAAACAGAAGGAATTAGTTTAGGAATTTCAGAATGAGTTGCGTAAATATAGCCTGCTTGGCCCCCCGCTCCCGCACGAAATCGAAGATTCGACGGAGTCAATCCTTTCGTGTGGTAAACGATACAACACAGTCTTCCTTAATCAAGTGCTACCAAGCTATGATGGTATTGTTTAGCAAAAATCAATAATGGTTGTAGCAATTGCCATTGCCATTACAATTGTTATCTTTGCCCACTCAAGGTCAAAATGACCAAACTGACAAAAGTAAATAGAGTACAAAATGGAGAATTTAGTAGCAGAACTTCAATGGCGTGGCTTGGTGCACGACATGATGCCCGGAACCGAAGATCAACTTTTAAAAGAAATGACGACTACTTATATTGGTTTTGATCCCACTAGCGATTCGTTGCATATTGGGAGTTTGGTACCGATAATTTTGTTGGTTCATTTAGAGAAATTTGGACACAAACCGATTGCTTTGGTGGGCGGTGCTACTGGTATGATTGGCGATCCTTCGGGGAAATCGGATGAAAGAAACTTGTTGGATGAAGCAACTTTAGAGAAAAATGTGGCGGGAATCAAAGCGGTATTGTCTCGTTTTTTAGATTTTAATTCGTCAGCGGCTAATGCACCAATTTTAGTAAACAATTACGATTGGATGAAGGATTTTTCGTTTATCAATTTTGCTCGTGATGTGGGAAAACGTATCACCGTAAACTACATGATGGCAAAAGATTCGGTAAAAAAACGATTGGGAGCAGATGGCGAAGGGATGAGTTTCACGGAGTTTACCTATCAATTAATTCAAGGCTACGATTTTCATCATTTGTATAAAGCACATCACTGTTTGCTGCAAATGGGAGGCAGTGACCAATGGGGAAATATTACCACCGGAACCGAGTTAGTGCGACGAATGAACGGTGAAGGAGCCAAAGCGTTTGCAATGACTTGCCCGTTAATCACAAAGGCGGACGGTTCTAAATTTGGGAAATCAGAGGGCGGAAACATTTGGTTGACTTCGGATAAAACTTCGGTATACAAATTCTACCAGTTTTGGTTGAATACTTCGGATGAAGATTCGGAGAAATACATTAAGATTTTTACATTTTTGGATAAGGATGTTATAGATGCTTTGATTTCTGAACATAAAGAAGCGGCGCATTTACGTGTTTTGCAAAGAAAATTAGCCGAAGAAGTGACGATTTTAGTTCACGGCAAAGCTGAATTGGAAAAGGCGATTCAGGCGTCTAATATTTTGTTTGGAAATGCAACTGCTGACGATTTGAAGCAATTGGATGAAGCCACTTTTTTAGAAGTTTTTGATGGTGTTCCGCAAGCAGAAATTTCAAGAAATGACATTTCAGAAGGAATCAATATTGTTGATGTACTGAATGATAAATCGGGATTTTTAAAATCGAATGGTGAAGCGAGACGCGCTTTGACAGAGAATTCGATTTCGGTAAATAAAGAAAAAGTTACTGAAGAATTTGAGTTGACTACAAAAGACTTGATTAATAATCAGTTTGTGTTGCTGCAACGAGGAAAGAAAAATTATTTTGTGATTAAGATTAAATAACCATCAAATTACAACCACGAATATCAGAATTATCAAAACGTCCCAATACTTCGAAAGAATTGTTGGGATATTTTTTACCCAAATCCTGGGTAGCAATAAACGAGCACGAATTGATATTGGCTAAGTCAATAACATTTATACCGCCAGTTTTTCCATTGTTAACATAAGTCAGAGCATCTTCGGTATCACGAATTTGGATTTGCATCCAAGCAGGACATTCAAAAATTCCATTTCCAAGAGAATAAGCTTGTGATAAAAGTTCGGTCATGCCATATTCGGAATGAATGTTTTGAACTCCGAAACCATCACATAGAATTTCGTGCAATTCTTCACGAATCATTTCTTTACGTTTGCCTTTCATGCCACCCGTTTCCATGATAATGGTGTTTTTTAACTGAAACTTTTGTTGCTCGACTAAATCTAATAAAGCATAAGTAACACCAATCAGAATTACATTTTGACCAAAATTATCTAGTTCAACCAATTTGGTAATTAACTCATCATAATTATGCAAATAAAAGCCACTGTTTTCATTATTAGAAAGCTCAATCAAATCTTTCACCATATAAATTAAAGACGACCCACTGCGCTCTAAATAGGATGGAAGCAAAGCCAAAACTGCATAATCTTCGATGTTTCCATAAAATTCTGAAAATGCGTTTCGATAGCTTTGTTCGTATAGAGAAATTTCGGTTACTAGGTGTTTGCTGGTAATCATTCCGGTAGTTCCGCTGCTGGTAAATGTTTCCTGAACGGCATCAGTATTAGAAATTACATCATGGCTTTTAAAAAACTGAATAGGCAGAAACGGAATTTGTTCTAATGATTTTACAGCTTGTTTGTCTACTTTCAGGAAATCACAAAACTCCTGATATACCAAGTTGTTTTCATGTTGAAAACGAAAAACTTTCAGCGCTATTTTTTCAAATTGCTTTTGAGAAGAAATGGTAAATATGTCTTGTGGATGTATCAAGGAGTAATTTTGACAAAAGTAATGAAAATAAAAAAGCCCTAACTTTCGTTAGAGCTTTTTGATATATTGAATAGTAATTATCTAATAACTAATTTTCTTGAAGCCGTTTTTCCTTCTTCAGTAATTTGAACGATATAAACACCGGCATTAAGAGACGCTACGTTAACTGCATTGTCATTTGTTGAAGTGCTTAAAACTTTTTTACCTAATACATCAAAAACAGTAACTGTTTTTTGAGCATTTGCAGCAGTTTCAATAAATAAAGTTCCGTTTGTAACTGGGTTTGGATAAACTCTTAAACCTGCAATAGCATTGTTTTGACTAACACCCAATAAACCTGCAATTGTCGTTGTTATTTTTAATTCATCAATAGTAATTGTTGGAGTAGATGAAGCAGCATCTTGTCTTAATAAAAATCCTCCTAATGTAGCAATTGCTGCCGCTGGAGTATCTGTTAAGTCAGGTGTTGTTGCATTTGTAAATGTAGCAAGAGTTGGGTTAAACCAAGCTTTTAAAGTGTTTGACGCAAAGTCATATCCTAAAACTACACATACAACATCTCCAACATTGAATAATGTAGCAGCATAATTTGTTGTGCTAGTTCCAGAAGTCAATCCCAATTGATACTGAGTTCCTGTTTTTTTGAGGAATAGTCTAGCTTTAAAATTAGAAGCTACACCATCAGTTAAAGCTACAAAATAGGTTTGAGTTGCATCAACAGTTACCGTTGAATAATCAGTAATATTCATTAAGAATCTGGCATACAATCCTCCATCTGTTGAAGTTGTAGCAGTAAATGGTGTTTGGCATTCAGCACCACTACCCACAAAAGAGACTGAATTTCCTGTTGAAGTAACTCCAGTGTAATTTAAACTTCCTGCCACAGCAAGGACGCTATCTCCAGTATTGGCATTTGACCATGTTTGGTTAGCCCCTAAAGCAGTTCCAACCGCATAAGGGAATTTTTCTTCATATGGTAATGCATTAACTGGCTTACAATCTACTGCAGCAACTGCATTAGCATCGTATGAACAAGCTCCTTTTACAATATGCAAAGTAAAACCGGTTCCTTCAGTAACACCACTAATAGTAATATTTCCCGCTGCAAGTGTAGCTGGATTATCTCCTCCAACAATTCCAGAAGAAGGTGTGAAAGTATAAGCGCCAGAAGTTCCACCTGTGTAAGGAATAGTAACAGTATAAGTATCGGTTCCATAAGTAACCGCGTCACATGCAGTAGTCGGAGTTCCCAATGCTAAAGTACATGAAGCATTAAAATTATAAACTTTAACATCATCTATTCTCATTTGAGCCATAACAGCAGGCTGAGAAAAACGTAAAGACAATGTTGTAGATGATGGAATTACACCACTAGGAATAGTGATTAATTGCCAACCAGCAACATTTGTATAGGTAATAGGAGTCCATGTTGGCGTTGCGGCAGATGCATTCGTACTAAATTCCACAATTGGTTGTACTGTTGCCGTAGCATTTAATCCAAAAGACAGTTGCAAATTCGTTGCAGGGAATGCAGATGTATTGATACCATCTATTTGAAAATATTTTCCGGCAGTATTTGTTATAAATACATTTCCACCACCAGACGCACCACTATAACCACTAGAGGCACTAGAAATTCTTACATCAGCTGTTCCTGAGTAAACAATAGGTGTAGAATTTTGGAAAGTTGCAGGGGCAGTACCAGTTGCGTATGTTGCAATTACGGTAGTTCCTGTTGGAATCCCCATGTTTTCCGAATAGATAGTTTGTCCAAAAGATGCATAACTAACTACTAATAATAATAAAGAGTAAATTTTTTTCATTTTTTTAAATTTAATTAGCCTACAAATATAAGGACAAATTTTAATTTTTTAAATAAATGAATGTAAAAAAAAGATTAATTAACTTTTTTGAAACAAAAAATCAACTATCTGACAATTAGTTTTCTAGTAGCAGTAGTATCGCCTTCAGTTATTTTTATAATATAAACACCAGGTGGAATTGAAGTAATACTTAACTCGCGGGATGAAATAGTAGTTTGTAAAACTTTTTTCCCTAATACATCAAATATCAAAATTTCTTTATCCAAAGAGGTTTTTGAAGTAATGTATATTTTACCATTACTCACAGGGTTTGGATAAAACCCTAAAGATTCACTAGGCTGCTTTCCGTCTTGCGCAAAGCTAACAAGAGAAAACAAAAGGAAAACTATTATTATAAAGTAATTTTTAGTCATGACTTCAATTTGGATAAACAAATATATAAAAAAATATTTCAAATAGTGTACCAAAAAAAAATATCCCTAAATATTAGGGATATTTTAACAATTATTTTGGTTATCGTTGTTACTGAATAAGATTTACACTACCAACAGTAGCCCATGCTCCTGTAGTTAATAAAGCTCCTGTGGCCGTTGCACCCGTAGTATACTGTCCAGTTGGGAAACTGATGGTAAAGGTAGCGTTTAAAGGAGCACCAATTTGGTTGTCGGTATTCGTATAGGTTATATTCGTTAATTTTATTTTAGAACCGTTAACTTGATTATTGTTTGTGGTTGCATCTTGAATTTTTACAACATTGGCTGGATAAACTATACTTCCTTCTGTATAATTTTTGTAACCATCAATAATGATGTTATCAAAGTCACCATTACCTTCTTTTTTAAACTGAAAAGCATCCACCTGAACATCACCTACGACTTCTGGAGTACACCCTGCAGCTCTTTTTAGAGTTATGTTAGTAACTTTTGGCCAATAATTATTATTTTGCCCAGAAGATTCTACTTCCATACCATAATTACCTTTGGTAACTTGATATCCATACCAATTGGAATTATTTTGTCCTTGCCAACCATCTTGCCAGTCGAAAGCATCATCATAATTTCCGTAAGAAATAGCATTGGTCATACTTACTGTTCCACCAAAAAATTCATAACCATCATCAGCACCTTTATAGGAAACCAAATGATCTAATATGGTTCCTGAACCACAAGAATAAAAAGTAAAGCCATTATTTTCTTTTTGACCGTCAGCTAATTTAGCACCTGCATACTCAACTCTTACATAATTTAAAGAACCGCCATTATGAGCAGGATTTGTCCCGCCATAATACAATGAATTTCCGTCCTCTGACAGTAAAGAGGTTAATCCACCTGCGCCATGAATTGGAGCATCACCATACATTATGATTCCACCCCAAGAACCTGGTACACCAGATAATTCTGTAAAAATTACAGGTTGTGATGAATTTCCATTAATAATTAATTTTCCGCCATTTAATACCACAAGAGCATTATCTCCTGTTGCTTTGTTACAGGTAATGGTTGAACCTGCATCAAACGTTAAGGTTGTTCCTGCCGCAATTTTAACAATACCTCTTAAAGTATAGTTTCCAAAAGGAAACGTTTGATCGGCAGTGTATGTTCCGGTAATTTCACCTGTAGCAGGTTGAGCTGTAGTTACAGTTTCATTATCACTTATGGTGCAACTTGTAAAAAAAGCACTTATAAACAATAGACTTAATACAATTTTTTTCATTTTCATTTTTATTAGTGTTACTATTTTTTAATTATGATTTCAGTTTTAAAAAGTGTAAGTAAAATTCAAAGAGAAACCTACTCCTTTTTTATATTCTTGAACGGTTCTTGAATTGGCAATAAAGTTTATTAAAGCAGGGTCATTATCTTTTCCGATTTCATATTTCCTAACCGGATTTAAAATGTTGTTTACACCAAACTTTAAAGTATATTTCTCTGATATTTTGCTGTTCCAAACAAAATCTAATTGTTGAAATGGCAATTCATAAATATGATCTAATCCTAATGAACCCACACTATAGATTCGTTTTCCAAAAACACCATAAACCAATGAAACCGTATTGCTCCATTTGTTATTAAAATCAAATTGGTATTTTAAATCCGAATTAACTAACCATTTCGATGCACCTTGTAACTCTCTGTCTTGATGTGTTTCAGCTGATGGAATAGTGTTGCCAGTTGGAATGTCAATAGTTGTTGGGCTAACGACTACTTTACTATGCATTAAGGAAGTATTAAATCCAAGAGAAAAATTAGTTAAGCTTTTAGATAAACGTGCTAAATCTAAAATCCCTTCTATTTCTACACCATATAAATCTGCTTTATCAGAATTCAAAAAGGTAGTAATATTTCCACCTGCTTCTCCTCTAAAAGTTCTTTCAATAGGATTGTCAATATGTTTTGCAAAAGCTCCTACTACAAAAAGTTCTTTGTTGGTTGGGAATAACTCATATTTTAAATCCAAATTGATATTATCACTATTTTCAAGATAAGGGTTTCCTTGAATGCTGGTTCCATCACCATTGATATAAGAAATAGGAATTACTTCCATCGTTACAGGTTTCGTATAGTTTTTTGAAGTAGCAAAACGGATATTAGCTTTTTCAGTTACAGCATACTTAACGTTTAGAGATGGCATTAGGTAGTTTTTATCAAATGCTTTCTTTTTATAAGGATCTGTAAACGAACCATTAAATCTGTAGCGTATATCACGATTGAATTTTTCAAATCGTAATCCACTTGTAACTTCCCACTTCTCACCAAATTTCAGCAACAACGAACTGTAAGCAGCATTGGTATTTTCAACCATTTTTACTTTATAACTTGAATTTGAATTTTCCTGGTAATTAAAAACACCATTAACTAAATCTTCATTTAATTGAGTATCCAGTTCGTTAAGAGGTTGCGTAAAGTTTTCGCTACCATTTGTTTTGATAAATCTGTAGGATGTTTTGGTATAGCCACCGTTTCCGTTATAACCAATAGATAGTTTGTTTTCCTTTTTTCCAAATTTCAAGTTATATTCTAGAAAACCAGATGCAAAAACATCACCGGCAACATCCAGATACTGTCTAATAAAATTGTTTCCTCCATAACTTACGGTTACATCTTCATTTTGTAATGAACCTCTGAAAAACTTTCTATCCGGCTGCTCATAAGAAGTTTTCGCCATAGAGATACCTCCTTTAAGAGTTTGCGACTTGTCTTCTTTAATGTTATATTCTCCCAATAGTTGAGAATCAATATAATTGGATTGATCAAGCTGATTGGTTCTTACAATGACATTTTTATTATCTAAATTGTTTTCAAAAGCTCCTACCTGATCTTGAATCAAATTATCGGTAGAACGCAAATAGAATGTGTTTGAAGTAAAATTAAATCGCTTAGCTTTATAATACAAGCTTAAAAGAGAAGCCACCGAAGTTTTATAATGGTTTTCCGTTTTAGAAGTGTTGTTATTAAAATCACCATTAATACTAAAAGTATTATCAGCGCCCTTAGTTTGTGTATAGCTATTGTCGGCATTCAAAGACAATAAATACGAAAATGTATCTTCGTTTTTCAGTTTAAACTTTTCTGAATGTAAAAAACCAATACTGGTATTTAATGGGCTTTTGGTTTCATCAACATCCCAACCTGATTTGAATGATTTTTGTGCTTCAGCCGTTGTGAGTTGATGATTGGTTGGCACCCCAGCTAAAACGCTTGGTAATTCCCTGTCGCTTCCGGCTAAACCAAAAAACCCTTTTGTAGTATTGGCATCTTTAGCAATAGAAAAAGAATGCAGATTGTTATCGGTTGTATAGCCCATTCCAAGACTTATCTTAGTTTGACTATTAG
>JAYTGH010000512.1:0-3876 GCA_043733645.1 Flavobacterium sp.
CTTGAAAGAATGGCTGTGTGTAAAGCGTAATATCAAAAACTTTAAAATATTGGGCAGCACCTAAACCAGCAACAACAGCTAATAACGGATAAAAAATACTGTCTTTGTTATTGATTAAAACAGTGATGAAATTGTTTGCATATATCAATGCCCAAATTCCTGAAAGCCACAACACTGCTTCAAAACCATAACCGTTCATCAATAGAACAACGGTAAACGGAATAAAGAAAAAGGCATGCAAAATATTGAAAAAGGAAATTATTGATTTGCCCAACGTATAGTGAACAATACTATTTCTTTTAATTGGCAAAGTCAACAAAGGCTTAATATTAGTAACCGGCATTTTTTGAAAAAAATATCGGATTACCAAGTCAGCAACCAAATAATAAATCAAAAATTTATTAACTGTTGCCAAAGGCTCTAAATGCAAATCCTCTTTTAACAAGAAGAACAGCAAAACACCAGCACCTGTAAAAATAGCTATGAAATATAACGCTGCTAATGCCATGAAGATTTTCAAAACCAAATTGGTAGCAAAAGAAGCCGAACGGAAAAAAGATTTCCACTCAAGAGTAATGAAGTGTTTGAACATAGTTAGTTGTTTAGGGTTTTGGAATTAGTTCCGAAATTTAAACAATTGTTACACACTTTCAAAGTTTCTTTACTTTTCAAATCGTTGCTATTTCTTATCTTTGCAAAAAATAATTTTCATGTCAGCCTTTTATAAATTACAAATCAAAGAAGTAAAGCACGAAACTGCCAATGCCATTTCTGTTGCTTTCAATATTCCTGCCGAATTAAAATCTGCCTATCAATTTACAGCCGGGCAATATGTAAATCTAAAATTAACTTTAGACGGAGAAGAAATTCGCCGAGCTTACTCTATTTGTTCTTCACCAAATAACGATGATTTACGCATCGCTATCAAATCAGTAAAACAAGGTCATTTTTCAAAATTTGCTAATGAAAATTTAAAGGTTGGAGATATTTTGGAAGTCGCTCAGCCCGAAGGAAAATTTACGTTTGAACCATCGTTTTCTAACTTAAAAAACTATGCTGGATTTGTTGCCGGAAGCGGAATTACACCCGTAATGTCTATCTTAAAATCGGTGTTGGAAAGCGAGCCTAAAAGCACTTTTGTTTTGGTTTACGGTAATAAAACGCCAGAAGAAACTATTTTTCACAATGAGTTACACGAATTACAATTAAAATATGTTGGTCGCTTTTTTGTCCATTATGTTTTCAGTCAAGCTAAAGCCGATGGCGAACTTTTTGGACGAATTGACAAGTCGACTGTGAATTTTGTTTTAAACAATAAACACAAAGAAAAAGCCTTTGACAAATTCTATTTATGTGGTCCGGAGGAAATGATTAATTTGGTTTCTACTGTTTTAAAAGAACACCATGTTGCCGAGAAAAATATTAAATTCGAATTATTCTCTACTTCATCTGCTACTGAAAATAAGGCAGCCGAAAGTCATACCGGTCATACTAAAATTACGGTAATGGTTGACGATGAAGAAGCTACTTTCGAAATGTCGCAAAAGCAAACCATCCTCGAAGCAGCTTTAAAACAAGGTCTTGATGCTCCTTATTCTTGTCAGGGTGGAATTTGTAGTTCTTGCTTGGCGCGAATTACAAGCGGTACTGCAGAAATGAAAAAGAATTCTATTTTAACCGATGACGAAATTGCCGAAGGATTAATTTTAACGTGTCAGGCGCATCCAACTTCTGCAGAAATTTATGTGGATTATGATGATGTGTAGTTAGAAGAAAGAAGCAAGAACAAAGAAGAAAGAGAAAAGAATTCAGACTCTTACTCTTTCAGCCAAGCGGTCTTGGGGTCTCCGCTTACTATATATTTAGTTTTGTTGAGATTCCCAATACTTTCAAACATATTCAATTCAATTCCTTTTTTCAAATCTCTGCTTGCTGTTGCAGATGACAAATCTTTAAATATGTTCATATAGTCTTTTCGATTAAACTCTTTGATACCAAGTTTTAGAAAATACTCTAACCGATCAATATCTTTTAAAATTCTATTGTTATAACGAAGTAAGTTTTCCAATGACTTATCAATGACTTCAAGCATATATTCAATGAAGTATGTTGACTTTCCAGATTTATCACTTAATGCTAACGATTTATAATATTCATCTTGGGTTTTGCGGATTAATGTTTCGAATGGCAAAAACTCAAAAACTGGATATTCAGCCATTAGAATTAAAGTTTGCCACAATCTTCCCATTCGTCCATTTCCATCTAAAAATGGGTGAATAAATTCCATTTCGTAATGAAACACACAGCTTTTTATTAATGTTAATTCCTCGGAATCTTTGAGATACTCAAATAAATCTTTCATTAAATTAGGAACATTTTCAAATGGAGGTGCGATGTGTTCGACCTTTGTTCCTTTAACTATTCCAACACCTTGCTTTCTATACATTCCAGCACCTTCAATTAATCCTTTCATTAATTTGAGATGCGCTTTTAAAAAGCTTTTGTTAGATGAAAGTTTATAACTCTCTAATTTTTCATAAACTTTTATAGCATTTAAAACTTCCAAGACATCTTTTTCAGGACCAATCACTCTTTTGTTTTCAATTAATGCTGTGATTTGTTCTTCAGATAGCGTGTTACCTTCAATTTGCAATGAAGAATGAATTGTTTTAATTCTGTTCTGTTTACGAAGTTGGGGAGATTGTTTACTAAGATAATTAGCATTTACAGCTCCTATTTTCTCTGAAATTGAACTTATCAGTTTTAGAATTTTCGGAGTAATGTCGTAAGGCGGTTTCATTGATGCTATCATTTGATATTATCAAAGGTAGTTTTTTTTCGTGAACGTCCAAAATTATTGCCGCTTACGTGCCGCTGCTTAGCGAGGTTGCGAAGTTCGTAACCGTTTATTTTCTAATAAGATAAAAGTTCTTGCGAAACGCAAACGTGAACTTTCCACAAAATTCGCACCCGAGCGAAGCGAACTGACGAAGTAATTGCGAGAAACGACTCATACCTTTGTTTCTAATTCAAAATATATTAAAAACACCTTTGATATATTTTGATATATAACTAATAATAAACAAGACAAAGTTGCCAAATTGTGTATCTAAGTTCAAAAAAATCTTCATAGAGCTTTACTAAAAAAAAATAATGAGTTTAAAAAAGTTTTTTAAATTTGTCCAAAAGTTTTTCTATAAATATATTTTTGGACATAAAGTGTCCTATAATTTTTTTTGATGAAAAAATTTGGACACGTTTTTATTTAAAAATAAATAAAGCTATACACTATGAAAAAAACGCAATCTTTAAAGAGTTTATTGGGTTTTACCCACGAGGAACTGGCACTCATGCTCCAGATAGGCCACAGCCACTTGGCGAAATACGAAAAGGGCACAAGGAATTTGCCTAGAGCTTCAATGTCTTTGCTTGCGGAGATGCTAAAGTATATGTGCGGCCCCGAGGCTCCGCTTAAAACCACCGGCATGGCGGAGCAGCAAGTCCAAAAACAAAACGCAGTACAGGCTATGCTCAAAGAAAATGAATACCAGTTGCTGCTTACCTCACGGAAAATAGCAAGCCTTGAGAAAAAGTGCGCTACCAATCTGAAAGCCTTGCAGCTAGCGGAGTTACTTACCCTCCGCACCGAAAGCACTGAAACCGATAAGCTTGCCTCCCTCCGTACTATAACCGATAAAGCGACTAAAGCCCTAAAAGTGCAGGGGCTGGACAAATTGTTCAGGCTAAAGGTAAAACTGGAACTACTACAAAAGGAAAAAGAGTTGTTAGTTGCTGAAAATTAGCACCTCAATTCGAGTGTCCCGATTTTCATCAGGATGTATCGAAAAGCTTTAGCTAATTGGAAGAATGCTAAAT
>JAYTGH010000513.1:0-10322 GCA_043733645.1 Flavobacterium sp.
GCAATAATTAATTCCCATTCAAAATCAACTTTTTGCATCAAAACACCTTCGATAGCATTCCGAATATATTTTTCATGATTATAGGTAATCAAACAAACAGAAAGCAGTATATTGGTCATCTATTTTCCTTTTTCACATAGTAAGAAAATACTAGAGCATAAATCAGGATATTGCTGCCCTAATTCATAACATCCCTGCAAATAGTCTTTTGAGATAATATCTGTTTGTAGCAAACGATCCCATTGAAAATTAGCTAAAGCTTTAAAGAAAATACCTGAGCGAAAAACAACATTTAAACCTGCCGCTTTTGCATCACGTTCTAAAGTATCTAATGTGTAAGTTACATGGTGACCGTGTTCCTTTTCTGGAGGAGTTACGGCGGAATTATGTGAAATCAAACCCATTTTAACTGCAATTTGACGTGATGGAGCATTTGCATTTGGGCAAACCAGAAAAAAGCTTCCGTTATCGGTTAACCATTCATTATTTATCCGCTTTAAAACAGCAACCGGATCATCAATATGTTCTAAAACATGAGTGAGTACTATATTATCGTATTTTGTTGGTAATGTCACTGTCTCAAAAAGTGAGTTTACATATTTTAATCTATCACCAAACTCATTTTGTGCGAATGCTATAGCTTCATCAGCTGCTTCAACGCAGGTAATATCATCAAAATAAGGAAGAAATCTTTTGGTAAAGCCACCTTTAAAACTTCCTAATTCTAATAGATTTCCTTCCTTAAAAAATGGGATAAACGACTGTAGCATAAAAGGATGCATCACATCATAATCGAAATTATAAGCGTACTTATGATCTTTTGTGTCTTGTAATTCCTTATTATAATCTCTATTTATATTCATAACATAATATTTAAAATTTTATTTAATCTTGTCCAGGTCTGTAAAATCGTTGCTCAGGTTTTTGATACCATTCGTCAAGATTTGAAGGTATCCTTGAATAAAAACCAACTAACTGTTGAAGTTCTGTGCTTAATTTTTCAACATTATCATAACCAATAGCTCTTGAATAATCAAGTTGTTGCTTCATAAAAGGCTTGGTAAATGTAATTGTAATTGCTCTTCTTACATTATCGGTTGTATTAATACCTGCAGCATGCCATAAATTGGAATTAAAAAAAAGAATATCTCCTTTTTTACCTGTAGCTCTATCTGATTTTTCATAAAAATTTTCATTAGTTGGTTTGTCATCTTTTAAATGAGATTTAGCTAAAAGATAAGTAGCTCCATTTTCTAAAGTAAAATCATCAAGCATGATTAACAAATTTAACATCAATGGAAACTCTCCAGAAAAAAAGCGTATATCTCTATGTATATTGGCTACATAGGATGGTTTTGATGTAATATTTATAACACCCCCGTAACTATTTACAATACAATTTCCATTAAAATATTTTTTTATAAATTCATAAACTGCAGATTTGCTTATTTTTTCTAAAATATCTAAATAAATACTATCCTCTATAGCTAATAAATGGTGAACTGTACCATTTGTTTCTGCATCAATCCCATTTTTTATCTGAATTTTTCTGCATAATTCATAGCTTTTATCTATTGAATTTGAGACTTTATCCATGTAGTCTTCATCAAAAAAAGCAGGTATTACCGTATATCCATTCTCTTTTAAATCAATAAAGTTACCATTCATTTATTCAAGTATATAATTAATTTTAATTGCTCTTTGTTTGTTCCTATTTCATAAAACCCGCACTTTTCATAAGATTTTATTGCTGCAATATTATTTTTATTCACAATTAGATAAACCATTTCTAATTTTAAAACTTTAGCTGCATAATTTAAAATCAAATTAGTTGCTTTAGTACCAATTCCTTTGTTATGAAAATCTTTGTTACCAACAAAAATATGAAATTCTGCATCTGTTTTCGTTATATTTGTAAGCTGAACATTGCCTACATATTCATTTTTACTACCTACGCATATTGCAAACCGTATTTCGTCTTTTCTGTTTAAAACTTTTTTAATCCATTCTTTCTCAATTTCATAAGTAATCTCCTGTGTTGGTTTAGAACCTGTATATTTCCAAATTTCAGGATCACGTCTCCATAAATAGGACATTTTAGCATCTTCCTCTTCTAATAATCTAATTGACACTGCCATTTCACAACAATAAATTAACAATCCTTTTAATATCTATCTCATTATATCTTTGATCAATTGGCAAATAAATTATTTCTTTTGTCAAACTAAATTCAAGAGAATCTTTATTAGTCCATTCAAGTACATTAAGCCAATAAATAGGGCTGTAAATTTTATGATCTAATAATTTTTGTCTCAAAGTTAGGTTATTACTCCAATAAGGATATAGTAATGGCACACCAATCGTTAAGACATCTATGTTTAATTTATTAGTTTTTCCCAATTTTTCGTGAAGCAAATTGAAATTCAATTTTCTTTTTTCAGCACACAATCCATAATCTATAGCTGATAGTATTGATTGTGTTAATGAAGACATTTCCTTAATAACTTGATTCTTCAAACTTGCTTCATTATATACAAAATCTTCATATCCAATTTCGGCACTACAATCTATTCGTTTAAGCAAATGGGGAAATCTGTCAAATGACTTATCTCTTTCAAAGGTTATATCTAATTTTTTGTTACTATATAAATAAGCACCGTCTGGTAGTCCAAAAAACTTTCTTGGCGAATAAAATGTGTCTATTCCATTTATTGGTTTCGAAAAAAAAGATTGAGCCGAATCTATAATCAAATTCTTGCAAAATTTAGCAATTTGATTTATAAAAGCGTCTTTCAATCCAAAATAGTTGGTATACAAAAATGCTTCGTCAGATTTAATTGTATCATAATTGAACAAAGGCTCAAACCGCTCATCAATGTAATAAAAATCATACTTAATTTGAAGCTTTATTATAGGTTCTAATAAAACATCGCAAGTAAAAAAAGGCAAATATACTTTAGAATAAGAATTGGCAAGCAAAAGGTATTCAAATGCATTTCGACCTGTATTTAATCGAATAGCACCTTTATGATACTCTTCTTTCTTATTTAATTCTAATTCGAAATATCCGCCGATAGGTTTCATACTAACTCGTATTGGTTTAGCATTTGTTTTATTTCTTCTAAAGAATTAAACATCATGACATCAATTATAGAGAGCCAAGGTATAAAATCATTATCAAATTGACTATAGTGTATTGGTTTTGATTTGATAAAACTAAGCACAGTACCATTTTTATTAAATTGCTCTTTATCATATAATTCTATACCCCCTATTGGGTTTATGTATGATTTAGCATTTAATGCATTGCAAATGGCAATTACCTTATCTTGATTTTTTAAAGAGTTATCAAAATCAATTTCAGAAGATTGAATGATTTTTGTATTAATTCCTATATAATTAAGCGTTTTTATTAATGAATTTTTTATCAAACCGAACAGGTTTTTATCTTCATAATGTAAAGTATCTTCAACAATTGCGATAACCTCATTATAAAATGGTGCTTTCCTGTAGGCTTCTTTTATTTGATTCAAAAGTTTTATTTTATCCGAATTCCAATTATCGGATAGCTCTCTTTGATTGACATTTAAAAAATCAGAATCTTTTTTTAAAGGTAACGTAAAAACACAGTCTTTGTTATTTACTAAAATCCGGTTTCTGTTAATCCATCCTTTTTTTGTGTATTCAATATTATCATAAATAACAAAAACATCGACAGTATTAATTAATTGAAAGTAACCTATGTAAGGAAAAAAATAAGGTTGCATTATAGCGACTTTCATTTCAAACTCATATTAATAATGGAAATTATTAACTCTAAATCAGCTTCTTCGAGTCCAACATATAAGGGTAAACACATTACTCTTGATGCTATGCTTTCTGAAATAGGGCATTTAGAAGCGTTGACATATTCTAGTTGATTCAAAGAAGGATAAAAATATCTTCTTGGAAAAATTTGTGATTGGTTTAGTACTGCTTGCGTTTTTAAAAGTTGCGTTTCTGAATCAAAAATAATTGGAAAATAACTGTAATTCCATTCGGTTTCTGTTCTAATTTTAATAGTTTGAAGCTTATTAAGATTTAGTTTTTTTAGATAAAAATCAACAACTTTTTTTCTTTCTTCTAAAATAAAATCAAAATGAGGCAAAACAGCTAAACCCATAGCGGCCTGCAATTCTGAAATTTTTGCATTGATACCAACTCCAAAAAATTTTGATGGTCCGTTATGACCAAAATTATGCGAGTAAAATAGTTGATGCTGCAATTCTTCATCTTTTGTAAACAATGCTCCACCTTCACCGGTATGGAATAATTTAGTAGCGTGGAAGCTGCATGTGCTTACGTCTCCAAAATTAAAAATAGATTCATTCCTATATTGAACACCAAAACAATGAGCAGCATCATAGATAACTTTTAGATTATGTTTCGTTGCGATTCTTTCAATTTCCTCAACATGACAAGGGTTTCCGAAAACATGCGTAACCAAAATAGCTGTTGTTTTATTGGTAATGGCTGCTTCAATTTTAGTTTCGTCAATTGTTAAATATTCCGGATGAATATCTACAAAAACTGGTGTGCAGTTTTCCCATACAATAGCTGATGTTGTAGCTACATAAGAAAAGGGTGTGGTAATGATTTCGCCTTCTTTACCTAACAATTTCAAAGCAATTTGCAATGGAACTGTTCCGTTGTTAGTGATGAGAATATTAGAAACTGATAAATAATTTTTTAGCTTTTCTTCCAACTCCAAAACCAATTTTCCTCTATTGGTTATCCATTGATTATCCCAAGCACGTTGTAATTGCTTGTTATATTCTTCGATGGGTGGCAAAAAAGTTTTGGTTACATTTATCATTAATTCTTAATTTTCGGTTTTGCAAAGCAAACAGTTTCCTCAGCATGAATAGTATAGTGTCCTATGAAAATTTCATAATCCAAATCTAAATTTAATATCCAAGCAGGGATGTTGACAAAATCATCCATACTATGGTAAATTGCAATGGCCAATTTGGGTTTAAATTTTTTAATCGTTTCAATAGCACCATTAAGAGCTGCTGTTTCTGAACCTTCAATATCCATTTTTATAAAATCTATATTTTGAATATTTTTTGATTTTACAAAATCATCTATAGAAATTGTTTTACAGGTTCCTGTATGTCCTTCAAATGGTTCAAGTGCCACTTTACTACCAGGTCCAAAGTCTTTAAAATATATGGAGTCTCCAGATTTATCGGAAACAGGCTGTTCAACTAATTCAATCTGATTTATTAAATGCGGATTAAAACCTGCATTAATATTAAAAAGTTTAATGTTTCCGGGTATAAATTCAAAGGAATACACTTTTCCATTTTCTCCGGCATGATGTGCAAAATATAAAGCAGTATCTGCCCAACATCCACCTATGTCTAAAACAGTATCACCTTTTTTAACATGAACTATATATTTATTTTCTAATTTATAGGCGTATTGCTCTATAATATAATCAATGGCAATTGCTATTTCAGAAAAATAAAGCTTAATATCATATCCTATTGGATTCAAATCAAATTTTTCTAATATAAAATGCATGAATTTTGGATCATACTTATCCTCTGGATTTGCTAATGATTTGGCTTTTTCAATAGCTTCCCAATACTCAGCAGTATTTAATGGTAATTTTACTTTATTAAACCCAAGTATTTTATATGCAATTAGACTAACAAACAGTTCCTTATCTGTTTTGGAAATATTTTCCCAAACTTTATTTATATTAGTAAGATGCTCATCAACTAGATCATTAGCCAATTTATAAGACAGCTTATTTTCAGCACTATAGCCAATAATTTTTTTGACTATTTTTTTTAAATTTTTAATACTTAATAATTCACCTGTATTTTTATTATTTGACTTAATAGGATATTTACCAAATCGGTATTCATCATAATTCTCAACCCCATAATTATTTTTAAAGGAATGTTTTATTTTTTTATTAAGCTCATTTTTTAAATCATTCATTTGTTTTAATTTTATTCCATTTAAAATTTTGTGGTCTAATTAATCCCGGGAATTTCTCTACCCAAGCTCCTTCTCTAAATCTTTCTATTCCTTCTATTGTAATGACATTCTTTATATTGTGAAGTATTTTTGGCCCGTTTTCAACTACCATTAAATCAATATTATAAATTAAATTATTTAATGTTTTTTGAGGAATTACACACTTGAAATTGTGTTTTCCTTTCTCTTGTTTTACTGCTGGTGAGCAAGTTGCAAAAATTGTTGTTCCATCAACCGTATTAAAAAAAAGATTTATATTAATTGTTTCAAATTCTCTCAAACTTGTAATCTCAATATCAATTATTAAATCGTCTTCTATTGCAAAATTTCCTTGTAAGCCATTATCTGTTACCGAAATTGAATGAACAATAAAGCCACTGGATTCCATTTCAATTGCCACATGAGAGGATACTGAATTAGTATAAACAGACAAATAAGCTTCTGCCACATCATCCATTTGTCCGGTTTTCGAAATTTCTCCATTTATCAATAAAATACCTTTTGTGCATAGTGACCTAACAGCTAACATATTGTGACTCACAAACAATACAGTCCTTCCCTCGCCTTTACTTACATCATTCATCTTTCCAAGGCATTTTTTTTGGAACTCCATATCTCCTACCGCCAGAACCTCATCTACAATTAGGATTTCTGATTCTAAATGTGCTGCTACCGCAAAAGCCAATCGCACATACATTCCTGAAGAATAGCGTTTTACCGGAGTATCTATATAACGTTCTACACCCGAAAAAGCAACAATCTCATCAAACTTTCGGGTAATTTCATGCTTACGCATTCCCAGAATAGCGCCATTAAGGTAAATGTTTTCTCTTCCGGTCATTTCAGGATGAAAGCCAGTACCTACTTCTAATAGGGATGCTATCCTGCCTTTGGTGTAAATTTTCCCTGTAGTAGGTTGAGTAACCTGGCTCAATATTTTTAAGAGTGTACTTTTTCCAGCACCATTTTGGCCAATAATTCCAATGGAATCACCTTGATTTATTTCAAAGTTAATATCTTTCAAGGACCATACATAATCACTTTCTCCTTTAAAAGAACGGTCGTTGGCTTCTCCAATTTTTAGATATGGATTTTCTTTACCTCTAATAGAATGCCACCAACGGTTGAAATCATCTTTCACTGTGCCCGTACCAACAACACCTAAACGATATTGTTTTGAAATTTGCTCAGCTTTTATTACTACTCTACTCATTTATTTTTTACAATAATCAATCTTCTTTTATACCGTGTCCATAAAAGTTTTCTGCACTTTATTAAAAACTAATACCCCAATGAATAATATACCAACAGCAAAAAAAGTGGGATATGTTAACAATCCAATATGAAAATTACCAACTCCCAAATAGGCATAACGCATATAATCAAACAGACCAACTAATGGATTTAAGTTCATTATCCACGCGAATCTCACAGGCACAGATGAGCTTGGATAAATAACAGGTGTTGCATACATAAACAATTGCACTCCAAAACTGATTAACTGTGTCAAATCTTTATACTTTGTGGTCATAGCTGATAATATAAGTCCAATTCCCATTGAAATTAGAGCCATCAAAACAATAATGTAAGGAGTTAGCAAAACCCAAATATTAGTTTGAATATGACCTTGCAAATCAAAATAAATAACAAAACACATAAAAAGGATGAACTGGACTCCAAATTTCATCAAATTTGAAATTATTATGGTCAAAGGCATTATTAGACGAGGGAAATATACTTTACCAAATATACTGGCATTGGTATTAAAAACAGAGGAAACGCTAGTTAAACAATTAGAAAAATAATTCCACAGTGTAATACCAGCCATATAAAAAACTAACTTGGGAGCACCATCTGTTGATATTTGAGCGATATTTCCAAAGATAATTGTAAAAGTGATGGTAGTTAAAATTGGTTGAATAAAAAACCATATTGGACCCAATAAAGTTTGTTTATAAACTGTTACAAAATCCCGCTTCACAAAGAGAACGAGTAAATCTCTATAATGCCATAATTCTTTTAACCGCAAATCAAAAAGAGAAGATTGAGATTGTATAACCGAATCCCAATCATGAATTTGATTATAGCTGTTTTTTATTGTCTTAATGATAGTAGTATTTAAAATTGTGCACCTGCAAATATATAAATTAGCTATGTCGCAAAAAAGAATTGAATCGTTTTCTTTATTAAACCATCCGGCTTTTAGATGAAATAATTTATAATTCACTAAATTTACCATTTAAATAAAGTATTTTGATTCATTTTTTTAAACAAAAAAATCCTTTTTTAAGAGATTTAATTCCCGATAACTTCGTTGATATTCATTCTCATTTATTGCCTGGAATTGATGATGGAGCAACTTGTATAGAAGATACTGAATGCTTAATAAAAGGTTTAGAAAAAGTTGGCATCAAGAAATTTGTCACTACACCACACGTAATGGGTGAAGTTTGGAAAAATACAAGTCTTGAAATAACTAAAAAACTATCGACTACGATACATGAGCTTAAAATTCCAGATATTGATAAGCACTTAAAAGCTGCTGCTGAATATATGATTGACGAAGAGTTCAGAGAATTATTCAAAAAAGAACGGCTATTAACATTAAAAGAAAATTATGTATTAGTTGAAATGTCTTACATCAGTCCTTCACTTCAATTGTATGATATTTTGTTTGAATTACAATCCGCTGGTTACCAACCGATTTTAGCGCATCCCGAAAGATATAACTTTTATCATCATTCTTTGGATTATTATAAAAAACTAAAAAATGCTGGCTGTTTATTTCAACTTAATATGTTATCAGCTACAGGTTATTATGGTGAACACATTACTAAAATTTCGAATTCTTTAGTAAAAGAAGGCCTAATCGATTTTATAGGTTCTGACTTACATCATACTCGTCATTTGGAATCACTTTATAACAGAATTTCTTTGAAAAATTATGAGTACCTAACTCCCATTTTTCAAAACAATTCTATTTTTGATTTTTGATGATGTTACTTTTTAAACTTTAAAAAAAGTCTTTTCAAAAAGGATACTTTTATCCCTGTTTCATTATCATAGCCATATCCATACCCATAAGCATAGCTATATTTGTAATTATAACCATAACTATAGCCATATCCTTTGTAATTAGACCCAACGTTATTAATTATATAAGCCATATTCTTCAATTTTCCTTTTTCACTTAAATTTACTGAAAACTCTAATATTTTTTTAGGTGTGTAATCAGCTCTAATCACATATAAAGTAGTATCAACTAATTGAGAAATTATTAGTGTATCAGTAACTAAAAGAGTTGGGGCCGTATCTAAAATAATATAATCATATTCATTTTTGGCCTCTTCAATAAGTTTATCTAATCGACCATTTGATAATAATTCAGCTGGATTTGGCGGAATGATTCCTGATAAGATAATATCTAAACTATCATTTAATAGACTTTGTTTAACTATATTATGCCAATCGACATCCACATTATGCAAATAATCTTGAAGCCCTAGTTCGTTTTTATTGATGGTTAAATAGTTATGTAACTGAGGATTTCGCATATCTGCACCAATTAACAGTACCTTTTTATTCATTATAGAAAATGAAATAGATAAATTTAAGGCTGTAAATGTTTTACCTTCTCCTTTAATAGTGGAAGTAACCATAATTGTCTGAGCTTTCTTTTCTTTTTGTAAAGGGAAAATATACGATATATTAGTTCTCAAAATTCTGAAAGACTCTCCGAGTAAGGATCTATCATTACTGTTTGTTACTCTACTATCCGATTCGATATGTGGAATTTCAGAAAGTATAACTTTGTTTCTAGTCAACTTTAAAATATCTTCTTTAGTATGTAATTTATCATCAAGCAAAAAATTTACATATAAAATTATAAAAGGTATTAATAACCCTATCAGTAATGCTCCTATGTAGAATGATCCTTTTTTTGGTGCAATTGGACCTGAATCTGTAAGTGCATAATCAACAACTTTAATTGATGATGAGGTAATGGCTAAATTAATAGAAGCTTCCTCTCTTTTCTGTAAAAGCAATATATAAAGTGATTCCTTTATATTTCTTTGTCGTTCAATAGAATTTAAAATTTTCTCGTTGGTTGGTATTGCTCGAAACTTATCTGTCGAAGTTTTTTTTGTCAAATTATTTTGAGATAGTGATACTTCTAACTCTCTTTGGTAAGCTTTTATTGACTCAAGAATGTTTATCTGAAGTTCATGTAATTTGTTGTTAAGAATTTTTACTTTAGGATTGTTTTCACCCGCACTAACTAATATTCT
>JAYTGH010000514.1:0-10308 GCA_043733645.1 Flavobacterium sp.
TATGAAAATTTTTAGAAACTGCACTGTATATTTGCAAATGTAAAAAATCAGAAGTTTTTAATCGATTTAACACTCGTTAATTTTAAAATGAAAAAATACTTAATTGCATTAGCCCTTTTAGTTGGTTTAATCTCTTGTGATAAAAAATCAAAAGCTGAAAAGTCAATAGAAGAAACTCCTCCTGTTTCACTTAAGGTATATCGCTTTGATAAAGCTTTTTTTGAAACACCACCAAGTGAATTGGCTAATCTTAAAGCCGAATATCCTTTTTTCTTTCCGGAAGGAACTCCAGATAAAGTTTGGACAGACAAAATGCAAAATCCACAATGGCATGAATTGTATCAGGAAGTACAAAAAAAATATTCCAATTTCGGAGAGCAAACTACAGAAATTGAGGATTTGTTTAAACATATAAAATACTTTTTTCCAACTGCCGTAATTCCAAAAGTGTATACGGTTATTGCTGATATGGATTATAATAACAAATCCATTTATGCCAATGATAAACTTGTGATTTCGTTGGAATTATACCTTGGAGCCAATCATAAATTCTATGAATTCCCCAAATATTTAGAGCAAAACTTTGAAGAAAGACAAATGATGCCCGATATTGTTACGAGCTTTTCGTTAGGAAAAATTCCACCTGCACGAGAAAAAACATTGCTTTCCGGAATGATATATTATGGAAAACAATTGTATTTAAAAGATCAGTTATTACCAACCTATACCGATGCCGAAAAAATTGGTTATTTGCCACAACAAATAACATGGTGCCAGGAAAACGAAAGTTATATTTGGCGTTACTTTATTGAAAAGGAATTGTTATACAGCACCGATTCCAAATTGCCTGGACGATTTACAAATTTGGGGCCTTTTTCTAAATTTTATTTAGAGATTGACAATGAATCTCCCGGAAGAGTTGGGCAATGGATTGGATGGCAAATTATCCGTTCGTTTATGCAAAATAACGAAGTTAGTATGCAAGACATGCTAAAAATGGATTGCAAAGAAATATTTGAAAAATCAAAATACAAACCCAAAAAAGCTGATGAGTAAGAGTAGTATCATTTCCGAAATAAAAATCATAGTCGAATTAGATGAAAACCGAGTTCCTGAAAAACTAACCTGGTCTGCTCAAGATGGAGGCGTTGAACAAGAAGAAGCAAAGGCCATGATGCTTTCTTTTTGGAATGGCAAAGTGCAGGAAACACTTCGTATAGATTTGTGGACAAAAGACATGCCTATTGATGAAATGAAATTGTTTTTTCATCAAACTTTGGTTGCTATGTCAGATACTTTTCAGCGTGCCACTCAAGATGAAAAAATGGCGGATACCATGAAAGATTTCTGCGATTATTTTGCTGAAAAATTAGAGTTGAAGAAATAGAAAATTAAAACTGATTTAAGTCTTTAAAAACTTCAGTATTTACACCGTCAATAAAATCCAAAACAGTATCTCTTCCTGTAGCTTCTGTAGCTGAAGTTACAAAGTGCTGTGGCATTTCTTCCCAGTTCTTGGCCAGCAGCGCTTTTCGGTAAGCGGCAATATGAGAATCAACTTTTGGTCTACTAATCTTATCGGCCTTGGTAAATATAATACAAAATGGGATTTCAATCTCACCCAAATAAGTGATGAATTCCAAGTCAATCTTTTGAGCTTCTAATCGAATATCAATTAGCACAAAAGCACAAACTAATTGTTCTCTTTTCTCAAAATAATCAGTAATAAATTCTTGAAAAACTTCTTTTGTCCTTTTGGAAACACGAGCATAACCATAACCGGGTAAATCAACTAAAAACCAATTCGAATTGATTTTGAAATGATTAATCAACTGAGTTTTCCCGGGCTTTCCCGATGTTTTCGCCAAATTTTTATGATTGGTCAACATGTTGATTAAGGATGATTTCCCAACATTGGAGCGACCAATAAAAGCATATTCAGGCAAACGTTCGAGCGGACATTTGCTTACATCAGAATTACTGATAATAAATTCGGCAGTGTTAATTTTCATGGTTTTTTTTAAAAATAAAAGTCCAAAAAAGGACTTTTAGCTTATAGATGTGCTTTTTTTAGCCATTTGTGCAACAAACGGTTAAATTCATCGGGATGTTCCATCATAGCAGCGTGACCGCATTTATCAATCCAATATAATTTTGAATTGGGCATTAGTTTTTTGAATTCTTCTGCAACTTCTGGTGGTGTAACCTGATCATTTTTACCCCAAATGAGACAGGTTTTTATATGCATTTTTGGTAAATCTTTTGCCATATTATGGCGAATCGCACTTTTGGCAATGGTCAATGTTTTAATCACTTTTATTCTGTCATTTACAACTGAAAAAACTTCATCAACAATTTCTTTAGATGCAATTGCAGGGTCATAAAAAACAGCTTCCGCTTTTTTCTTGATGTAATCATAATCACCACGTTTTGGGTAACTATCACCCATAGCACTCTCGTAAAGCCCCGAACTTCCTGTAAGTACAAGTCCGGCAACTTTTTCAGGATATACTTTTGCATGGTATAAAGCAATATGTCCACCAAGTGAATTTCCCAAAAGAATTACGCGATCAAAACCTTTGAAAGTGATAAAGTCTTTTACATATTTTGCAAAAGCTTTTACATTAGTTTTTAAAATATTTTGGGTGTAAAGTGGCAACTCTGGAATAACAACTTTATAGCCTTTAGATGAGAAATAGTTAGCAACTCCATTAAAGTTACTTAATCCACCCATTAAGCCGTGTAAAATGACTATTGGTGTTCCTTCTCCAGCTTCAAAATAGGAATATCTGCCCTCTTTTTTAAATTTTCCTTCCATGTGGTTTTTCGAGTTTTGCCTCGAAAGCAAATATATGATTTTATAGATAAAATCCCCTTAATAAAAGATATAATTACCTTCAAAACTGCGAATAACCTATTGGTATCAACTTAGTTTAATCGTCAAAAAAAACTAAAACTATTTTAAATTCAAATAGTTAACCAAAAAAATAATAACTGCAAAGCGACATCAAAACTATTTTGCAATTGTGGCACTTTTTTTTGTTACATTTTATTCATAGCATATGTGTTACTATAGTGTAACTATGATGTCACTATAAAAAAAGCATAATTTATTAGTGACATTATAGCAACACTATACAGTAATTATATTAAAAATAATAACAAATGTCGAATCTTTTAACTGCATCTCTATGCTTTGCTAACATCTTTTGTTTAAATCTGTACTACTATGTAAAATTGCCAACAGATGGTTTTTCTAAGTTTTTCAGCAAAAATGGATTAAAGTGGTAAAACTTATTAACAAAGTGGTATTTTGTGGTAAATTGTGGTAATTATTTTTATATTTTTGCTGATAACCAGAACAAAACCAAATTGAATACCATAATTGGAACATACGAATGCAAGGTTGATGCCAAAGGAAGACTCATGATTCCATCGGCGTTAAAGAAGCAACTTGCTAATTCTCTGCAAGATGGCTTTGTCTTGAAACGCTCCGTTTTTCAACCTTGTTTAGAGTTATATCCAATGACAGAGTGGAATTTGATGATGCAAAAAATCAACAAATTGAACCGCTTTGTAAAGAAAAATAACGATTTCATTCGTCGATTTACAGCAGGAGTAAAAGTGGTAGAAGTTGACGATTTAGGCAGATTATTAATTCCAAAAGATTTAGTGACGTTTAGTAAAATTTCAAAAGATATCGTCTTGTCCTCTGCTGTTAACATAGTGGAGATTTGGGATAAAGATTTATATGAAAAATCGATTGCTGGTGATGATATTGATTTTGCTGATTTGGTCGAAGATGTAATGGGAAATGTAATTGATGATGGAGATGGAATATCATAACCCAGTTTTATTAAAAGAAACTGTAGACGGACTAAATATCAAACCTGATGGAATTTATGTGGATGTGACTTTTGGCGGCGGCGGGCATTCTAAAGAGATTTTGAAACGATTAGGACCAAACGGAAAACTCTTCGGATTTGATCAAGACGAAGATGTTTTTGACAACGCTTTGCCAGATGAAAGATTTACGCTGATACCTGAAAATTTTAGATATATCAAACGGTTTTTGAGATTTCACGGTGTGAAAAGCGTTGATGGAATTTTAGCAGATTTAGGAGTTTCATCACATCAGTTTGATGTTCCGGAAAGAGGTTTTTCTACTCGCTTTGATGCCGATTTAGATATGAGAATGAGTAAAAAAAATGATTTGGATGCATTTAAAGTTGTTAATGTATATGACGAAGCCAATTTAAAAAGAGTGTTTTTGGATTATGGCGAATTGAAAGTAGCTCCCGCTTTAGCCAGAACGATTATCGAAGCCAGAGAAAAGAAAGCTATCAGCACTACAGATGAACTCAAAATGGTTTTGTCAAGGTTTTTGCCAGAGCAACACAAAAATAAAATTTTAGCTCAAATCTATCAGGCAATCCGAATTGAAGTGAATAAGGAAATGGATGTTTTAAAAGAATTTTTGAAACAATCTCTAGAAGTATTAAAGCCAGAAGGACGATTAAGCGTGATTTCTTATCATTCGTTAGAAGACAGATTAGTAAAACGATTTATAAAAAACGGAATGTTTGAAGGTGAACCAGAACGTGATTTTTTTGGAAATTTTTCAGTTCCTTTTAAAAGCATAGAAAAGTTAATCGTTCCAACGGACGAAGAAATAAAAGTGAACAGCAGAGCAAGAAGTGCAAAGCTACGTGTAGCTGAAAAGAAATAAGAAATGAAAAAAGGAGTTTACAGCATATTAAAAGCTCGGTTTTTAGTTAATGAAGATGCTACAAGAAACTGGCGTTTCATAGTTTTTCTGTTTCTGTTAGCGCTTTTGATGATTGCCAATACACACCGATTTGAACAAAAATGTTTTCGAATCACAGAGTTAACAAATGAAGTAAAAGAATTGCGTTCAGAGTTTGTTGACAAACGTTCAGAATTAATGAAATTGAAAATGGAATCGACAGTTTCAGAAGAAATGGAAAGCAGAAAAATTTTTCCATCATCGGTTCCTCCACAAAAGATAAAAGTTAAAAAACCCACAGAAAAAAGTTTCTTTCAAAAACTATGGCAGTAGAAGATAAACATATCTCTTACCGAATTTATTTAGTTGCGTTCAGCATCTTCATAATGGCCGTACTAATTGTCTTCTATTTAACCAGAATTCAATGGGTAAAAGGTGATTATTATCGAAAATTAGCAAAAGAAAGAACGGTTAGAAACTTTGTGATTCCGGCCAATAAAGGAAATATTTATTCTTCCGACGGAAGTTTATTAGCAACATCAATCCCAAATTACAATATCCGTTTTGATGCCGTAGCGCCAAAAGGAATTGATTTTGAAAAAAATGCACAACCGTTAGCTGATTCATTGGCAAAAATGTTGGGTAAACCAAGTTCTTTTTATCACACACAATTAAGAATGGCCCGCGCCAACAAAAACAGATATTTATTAATTGCACGTGATTTAAGCTATACAGAATACATAAAAATTAAAGGTTTTCCACTTTTCAATTTAGGAGCAAACAAAGGTGGAATGATTACCGAGCAAGAAACCGTTCGTGAACATCCAATCGGTAAAATTGCCGAAAGAACTATTGGTTATGACCGAATTGATGAAAGCGGAATCCGCGTTGGTAAAGGAATTGAATGGTCTTTCAGAAAATACCTGAACGGAAAAGACGGAAAAGTCATGAAGCAAAAGATTGCCAAAGGACAATGGAAACCTATTCGCGATGTAAATGAAGTTGACCCGCAAGATGGATATGACGTGATTTCTACTATCGATGTTTACATCCAGGATATTGCGCATCATGCTTTACTGAAACAATTGAAAGAGTACAAAGCTGAACACGGTTGTGTTGTTGTGATGGAAACCAAAACCGGAAAAATCAAAGCTATTTCTAATTTAGGAAAATTGAATCCGGCTGATTCTACCTATTTCGAAACAACTAATTACGCAATTGCCGAAGCACATGAACCAGGTTCTACTTTCAAATTAATTGATATGATTGCTTTATTGGATGATAATAAAATTGACACCAGCAAAGTATACGATAGTCAAGGTGGCGTAATCGAGTTCAGAGGTAAAAAGGTGCGTGATTCCCATGAAGGCGGTTATGGAAGAATTTCCTTGGCAAGAGGTTTTGAAGTCTCATCGAATACAATTATGGTGCAAGCAGTTTATGAGAATTATAAAAACAATCCACAGGAATTTGTAGACAGAATTGATAGAATGGGTTTGAATAAACCTTTAGGATTGCCATTTCAGGGTGAAGGCAGACCATATATTCCGCAGCCAAAAGATAAACACTGGAGCGCTATTTCGCTACCATGGATGGCTTTTGGATATGGTGTTGCAGTAACACCATTGCAAACACTGACGTTGTATAATGCTATTGCTAATAATGGCGAAATGGTAAAACCTCAATTTGTATCAGAAATAAAAGAATGGAACAAAACTATCAAAACATATAACAAGGAAGTTATCAATCCGAAAGTTTGCTCTGATGAAACCATCAAAAAGCTGAAAGCGGTAATGCAAAACGTTGTAAAAAGAGGAACAGCTTCAAAATTGTATTCCAAAGATTTCTCAATGGCTGGTAAAACAGGAACAGCGCAAGCCGGATATGGAACGAATGGCGGAGCAGACAAACATTATATCTCGTCTTTTGTTGGATTTTTCCCAGCTGAAAACCCTAAATATTCCTGCATAGTTGTGGTTCACAAACCAAATACCTCTGGCAACAATTATTATGGAGCCGATGTGGCCGGACCCGTTTTTAAACGAATTGCTCAAAAGATTTTTACCGATTCACCTTCTACTAATCTGGTTAAAAACATCAACAAAAAAATAAGCAAACAGGAATTGGCTTACGACGATTATAAAATCAAATCAACTTCAGAAATGAAAGTGATTCCAAATTTAAAAGGAATGAGCGGAATGGATGCCGTTGCACTTTTGGAAAATTTAAAGCTGAAAGTAAAAGTTATAGGCATTGGAAAAGTAAAAAAACAATCGATACCGGCCGGAGGATCATTAGATAAAACCAAAACAATCATACTCGAATTATCGTGATTATTTTAAAAGACATATTATATAAAGTTGCTATCGAAGCAGTAAAAGGTTCGACAGAAATGGGCATCAATAAAATTGAATTCGACTCGAGAAAAGTTGAGAAGAATGATATTTTTATTGCCATTCGAGGCACTGTTTCTAATGGTCATGATTTTATTGAAACAGCAATAAATCTTGGTGCGACAGTAATCGTTTGCGATACTTTTCCAGATATTATTATTACCGGAGTTACTTACATTCAAGTGAAAGATACCAATACGGCGCTGGCGTTTTTAGCGGCGAATTTCTACGGAAATCCATCACAAAATTTAAAATTAGTTGGAATAACCGGAACGAATGGTAAAACAACCATCGCGTCTTTATTATATCAATTATTCCAAAAAGCGGGTTACAAAGTCGGATTGCTTTCAACCGTGAAAATAATGGTAGATGATAAAGAATACAAAGCAACGCACACTACACCGGATTCATTAACTATCAATTATTATTTGGCAGAAATGAGCGAGGTTGGTGTCGAATATTGTTTTATGGAAGTGAGTTCACACGGAATTCATCAAAAACGAACGGAAGCCTTGCATTTTGAAGGTGGCGTTTTTACGAATTTGTCTCACGATCATTTAGATTATCATCTAACATTTGCCGATTACCGCGATGTAAAAAAATCATTTTTTGACCATTTGCCAAAATCAGCTTTTGCATTGACCAATATTGACGACAAAAACGGTTTGGTGATGATTCAGAATACTGCTGCAAGAAAACTGACGTACGCTTTGAAATCGTACGCCGATTATAAAGCACAAATTATTGAAAATCAATTGTCAGGATTGTTATTGAAGATAAATGAAAGTGAAGTTTGGGTTCGTTTAATCGGGACTTTCAATGCTTATAATTTATTGGCAATCTACGGAACCGCAATAGAATTAGGATTGGATAAATTAGAAGCGCTTCGATTATTGTCAGAATTAGAAAGTGTTTCCGGACGTTTTCAATTTATTGTTTCCAATTTCCAAATTACCGCAATTGTTGATTACGCACATACGCCGGATGCTTTAGAAAATGTATTGAAAACTATCAATGACATTCGTTCTAATAACGAACAATTGATAACAGTAGTTGGTTGTGGTGGCGATAGAGATAAAACAAAAAGGCCAATCATGGCAAACATTGCTTCGAGTATGAGCAATAAGATAATCATCACATCTGATAATCCAAGAACCGAAGATCCAATCGACATTATTGCTGATATGGAAGAAGGTGTGCAGCCGCAAAATCAAAGAAAAACATTGTCAATTGTTGATAGAAGACAAGCTATTAAAACGGCTTGTCAACTAGCTGGGCCAAATGATATTATCCTGATTGCCGGAAAAGGGCATGAAACGTATCAGGAAATTAACGGCGTTCGCCATGATTTTGACGATATGGAAATTGTAAAAGAAATTTTAGAACAACTCGATAAATAAAACGATATGCTATATTATTTATTTGAATACCTCGACAAAACAATGGATATTCCCGGAGCAGGAGTTTTCCAGTACATTACATTCCGTTCAGCTTTAGCATTGATTCTTTCGCTGATGATTTCAACTATTTACGGAAAGAAAATCATCACTTTCCTGAGAAATCAACAAGTAGGTGAAACCGTTAGAGAACTTGGTCTAGACGGTCAAACGCAAAAAGCTGGAACGCCAACAATGGGAGGATTAATCATCATTATTGCTACGTTAATTCCAGTTTTGTTGTTAACTAAACTGAATAATATCTACATCATCCTTCTGATTGTAACCACACTTTGGATGGGAACTATCGGATTCATTGACGATTACATCAAAATTTTCAAAAAAGACAAACAGGGTTTAAAAGGAATTTTCAAAGTAATCGGTCAGGTTGGATTAGGATTAATAGTTGGTTCGGTTTTGTATTTTAATCCAAATGTTACTGTTAGAGAAAGATCCAATAAAGTATTGAATTTTAATCAAACAGAAAATGTAATTACAGAATCGCCTATTGAATCTAAATCAACAGTTACCACAATTCCATTTACAAAAAATAACGAATTGGATTATGCCAAAATTATTGAATGGACAGGCGATGATTATCAAAACTGGGCATGGATTGTATTTATTCCAATTGTGATTTTCATCATAACCGCGGTTTCAAACGGAGCGAATCTAACAGATGGAATTGACGGTCTAGCCGCCGGAACTTCTGCTATTTCGGTATTAGCTCTGGGAATTTTTGCTTTTGTTTCGGGTAACGTGATTTTGTCCAATTATCTGAACATAATGTATATTCCAAACTCAGGAGAAATGACGGTTTTCATTTCGGCTTTTGTTGGTGCTTTAATTGGATTTCTTTGGTACAATTCCTATCCGGCAACTGTATTTATGGGAGATACAGGAAGTTTAACAATTGGTGGAATCATAGCGGTCTTAGCTATTTCCGTTAGAAAAGAAATGTTATTGCCAGTATTGTGTGCCATCTTTTTCGCCGAAAATTTATCCGTAATCATGCAGGTTTCTTATTTCAAATACACTAAAAACCGATTTGGAGAAGGAAAACGAATTTTCCTCATGTCACCATTGCACCATCATTACCAAAAGAAAGGGTATCACGAAAGTAAAATTGTAACCCGTTTTTGGATTGTGGCAATTCTGCTAGCTATCGTTTCTATTGTGACATTAAAATTGAGATAATGCAACGATTGGTAATATTAGGCGGTGGAGAAAGTGGCGTTGGAACAGCCATTTTGGGAAAGAAACAAGGATACGATGTTTTTGTTTCTGACTTTGGAAGAATAAAAGATAATTACAGAGAAGTTCTGAAGCTTAATGAGATTAAATGGGAAGACGAAACCCATACCGAAAACCTAATTTTGAATGCTGATGTAGTAATGAAAAGTCCAGGAATTCCGGAAAAAGCGCCAATAGTAAAAAAGCTTTCAGAGAAAGGGATTCCGGTGATTTCTGAAATTGAATTTGCAATTCAGTTTACCAATGCTAAAACCATCGGAATAACAGGAAGCAACGGCAAAACAACAACGACAATGTTAGCCTATCATTTGCTAAAAGAAGGCGGATTGAATGTAGGATTGGGAGGGAATATAGGAAAGAGTTTCGCCTGGCAAGTAGCCGAAGAAAATTACGATTGCTATGTTTTGGAATTAAGCAGTTTTCAGTTAGACGGAAACATTAAATACAGACCAGACATAGCCATAATAACAAATATAAG
>JAYTGH010000515.1:0-3860 GCA_043733645.1 Flavobacterium sp.
TCCGTCGCATTGACAATTACGCCCGAAACAGTGCCGTCATTTTCTTTGTGCGGATGGTAAACAAAGTTGAAATAAATGGTTTCCCTTACGCCGTTTTCCCGTTCAAAATACGCAGGTTGCTCTTTACCGTAGTAATGCGTTACATTGTTGTGCAACACATCTAACAACAAGCCCATGAAAGGTTGTTCTTTCATTTCGGGCAAAATGTCCAGAAACGGTTTACCAAATGCTTCTTTTCCCACATTAAAGACTTTAAGCATGGAGGCATTGGCGATTTCCAATATCATATCCTCCCCCTTAAAAATTAAAATGGGGTATATGGATTGTTCAATCAAATTGTGAAAGCGCTGTTCGTTTTCGAGTGATTTTTGGACATCATACTTTGAGGCATTTTGGTTGCTTAATTCTAATTCTAATTCCTTTATCCTATTTTCAAGTTCTTTCTTTTTCATTTTGTTATTTTACTTAGGTCTGCCACCTCTTTCATCCTGAATTTGTTCGGCTAAGTTATGATATTTTAGCTCTTGTGTCTTGTTTTGTGCTTATTTTCTCTCTAAAAAAAGACCCCCTCAGTATAGAGCCTTTTGAAAGCCTTTACACTGAGGGGGTCTTTTTATCTCTTTGTTATTTAACCTTTGAAGTCGAAGACTTGCATGATACCACATAAAGGATCAGAGATCCATTTACGAGCAGCCCCGTTCTTTGATTGAAAATTGTGAGTTTTTTGAATTATATACTGCGCCAGCGAGTATATATTCTATCTATTGCCTTTTGCCCGATTATGTGTCTTACACAACATTTCACAGTTTTTAGTATCTGTTGCTCCGCCCTTGCTCCATGCAGTAACGTGGTCAGCATCCATATCTACCAACTTCCAAATTTTAGTTTTGTTGACATTATTTCCTATGGCACAAAGTGGACAATTTGAAATAACCTTTAACTCAGCTTCTTTCGTTTGTTTTGCATAAACTGATTTTTTGGTTGCTTCATCAAAAACTCGAACATCAAGCAATTTAGTGTCAACTGAACCACCCAAAATATACTCAAATATGCCTTTACGATATTTGATATAAGGGTCGCCATAGAGTTGTTTTACTTTCTCTGATACTTTTTGTGGATTATAGGGTTTCTCATGGTACTCCTTGTACAAACGCCCCCATTCAAGACCTCGCATCTCACTTTCAACATCGGTAAAAACACTTGACACCCATTCTATGACAGTATTAAAATAATTTTTTAACTCTGTTATGTTCTTGTCGTAGCGATGAAGGCTCATATAAGGAACAACGTTGCCTTTACTTACCCAATCAAGTGCACATTCTAAATATTCTTGTCTATTAGCATTTCCAGAAATATAGGCACTCCATTTCTGAATGTTGGCATTTTGACTATTACTAAACTCTTCTTTAGCTAATGTAACAAAAGGTCCGGAAAATACAGCATTATTAATCTCTTGATTATTGAGAGGAACGCCAACTATATTGATAGTGCGAAACCAATTTTTTATTTCAGGTTCTGTTCCTTCGCATTCGTAGATAAGTAATCTTGCGTTAGATATCAATTCTTGTTTACTCTTAGCAATACCACTAAAATATTGCTCCATGCCATTTTCATCCTTTACAGCAAATTTGTTAGTGACATACCGCCCGAAACTGGTGATACGTTGTTGTCCGTCAAGCACTTCTAATTTATCATCACTCACTTTGTTGAAATAAATTAAACCCAGTGGATAGCCTTTAAGAATAGATTCAATGACGGCTACATCTCTTTTACCATCAGCATAAATATAATTGCGTTGGTATTCGGGCTGAATGGTTAACGTGCCTGATAAGCCAAATAACCCTTTACCTTCAAGTTCATTATAAACAAAGCCATTGCATATATCTTTAACTGTGATGTCGGTTTTTAATGTCGTTTTCATACATTTATATTTTTATGTTTAATAAATATCCGCTTGTATACTCGTTCATTACCTACAAGAGGTTGTGAAATTTTGCTTTTTTCGTCCCATAAACCTTCAGAAAAGCCTTTTCCTTCACTTTCTGTAGCGCCAATAATCTCAAACTGTTCAGGAGAGTATTTATCAAGAAAGCTAATTGGCACACCCATCACACCCTCATAATCGCCTGGAATAGAATCTGTAAAAGGGATTTCGATTGCGTCATAGTTATCATAATGGTCGTACGAATCTTTACCCTTTATTTCCTTATGTTTACTAAATTTCAAATTGTCTACCATTGACAAAAGTTTCAATGGTTTGTGTCGTCTCCCATGGTCAATATTGGTAAACCAACATGAATTACCAAGTCTTGTATAATCCCCGACATATCCAAGTCGAGCAGCTTTTTGTCGGTCATTTTCATTAACCTCTGTCCCTTTCGGAACAGCAAAAACCATATCGTTTCCATTACCTGTTGCACCTAACCAAACTTTATTCTCCTTAATAAGTGGAAAAACTTCTTTGTAGGTAATAGCATTCATATTGCCAATAATTACAAACTTTTTACCGCTTTCCATGATCCATGCTAAAAATTCACGAAACATTGAAAATGGTGGATTAGTAATAATGATGTCCGATTCATCTCGCAGTTTTTTTATTTCGTCACTTCTAAAGTCTCCACCGCCCTCTAAATAATGCCACTTTAAGTCACTATAATCTTTTTTGCCATCACCTGTTATGTCATATTCCAACGTGAAAATTTTACCATTTTTCACTGTTTTATTTTCGTCAAATTGCGGGTCGGTTTTTTCAAAAAGAGTAGGTTGGTATTCGCTTTTATAGCTTTTACTATCCGGTGCATAGCTTGTACTTATCAGCTTTTTAAGTCCAAAACGCTCAAAATTTTGAGCAAAAAACTTGGTGAAGTTGCTCCATTCAGGGTCATCACAAGGTAACAGCACTGTCTTACCCCAAAAAACATCAGAGTTGAATTCTAAATAAGCGTTAATTTCTTTTGAAATATCGTGGAATTGCGTATAAAATTCATCGTTTTTTGCATTTTTTGCATTCGTCAGGTTGCTGTTTGCCATATATTTTTATTTGTTTTATAATCAATATGTTGTTTTGTCGTATAATTTGAATATTTTACTGGCAAATATAACAGATTAAGTTATATATCCAAACAATCAATTGCCCTTTTATTCTTACCCTTAAATTTATTTAAAATCTAAAGATAAAAGCTACAGTACCTCAACCACATCTCACCCCTTTATTTAAAACATTTCCCTTTTTCTCAATATTTTTTCACCTTTTTTGAATATTAACAAAAGTTGTCATGCTTTTTGTAGTATTCAAAATGTTGTATATTTTTTTAGATATATGTGTTCTTTGATTTTGATTGGCTGATTTGAATTTATGCAACTAAGGGCTGGAATTATGTAACTAAGCCTTCATATAATGCATCTATGCGCTCATATTATGTATCTAAGCCTTCATTTAATGTATCTGAGCTTTCATATAATGCATCTATGCGCTTGATTAATGTATTTATGCCTTCGAATGATACATCTATGCGTTGAAATAATGCATTTATGCGCTTGAATAATGCATATAAGCCGATTTTGTCTATTTTAATTAATTTTTCATATTTTTTTAACTATCAAATTAATATTCTCATGAAGAAAGTATCGTATGGTTGTGCTCAACCTGACCTTTATCTCGCTTGCCGCAATGGCTGGTGGTTGTGTCAAAAACATTTGGCTGCTTTTGCGGCTGTGAAACCCAAATATACTGAGGGGTATGTCCAAGAGAGTTTGGACGCTATTGATATCACGGACTTGCTGCCCGATGTCAATGCCCGCTATACGGAGTATGATTTGGTGCGCATGAGCCTTCTCAAGTGCAATACGGATATTATCAA
>JAYTGH010000516.1:0-10283 GCA_043733645.1 Flavobacterium sp.
ATTGCTTGCTTCGGGTAAGTCAAGGAAATCAATATTCTTGATATGTTTTCTGAATGCTATTTCGCCGATTACTTCCATGACTAGGTATTTCAAGTCAACTTCTATTTCTTCATATTGTTTTATTTTATTATAATTAGGAATGTAAAGTTTTATTTTTAGTTGTTTTGTATTGCTATTGTAATCGATTAAAGCTACTTGTAACTGGCTTATTTTGATTTTATAATGTTCAAAGATGAAGGCTTTGTCTGTTCCCTCTATATATTGTCTTTTATCGTGAATTGGTTTAATAAAAGCCTGTGGAATGAAATATTTGAGTGTTGGAGCTTGGTCTTCGAGTGCTATGATTTTAGGGAATAGTTTTCGGTATCCTTCAGCTGTAAATATAATTTTAAGTTTACCTTCCTGATTAGCAGAACCAATAATCATGAATCCAATTCTTTTTGAAATATATTTATAATTCCTGTTGAAGTTATGGAATACCTCTTTAGTATTCACACCCAAAAGAAAGGCATTTTTTATAGCTTCTTCATTGTCTTGGAACCAGTTCCAGAAATTGGTTATTTGTTTCATCATTTTTGGTTTAACGTTTGTCTTTAGTTGTTGGATTGAATGCAATGAGGTTTAGCATGGCTCTTAATCTAGAACGGACACGATTGCCGTAAGCTGCTTCAATTTCTGAAGCTGAAAGGTTGGTCGTGATATGGGTTATTATTTTCTTGTTTATGAATAGATCATATCGGCTCAGCAAAATTTCACCCATTACATTGCACTCGTTGCCAAAGTATTTGAGGTTATTTTCGGTACCTAAATCATCAAAGCAATAGTTTTTAATGCCGTTTTGCAGTCTATTTCCCGAACTGTATCTTTGAATTACTTCGTAGCCTTCTTTGATAAACTCAAAGCTTATTTCTCGACTTGGTTTTAATACAAACTTTCTTTCTTGTTCTGGAACGAATCGCATTAGATTCATTAAAGAAGTTTTTCCGCATCCGATTGGGCCCGAAATTAAAATGCCTTTAGTGAGGTCGATTTCGATAGTTTTTGCTATTATTTCATCATTTAAAAAATATACCAAAAGCGTTGTAATTATTGGAATATCATCTTCTATTATTTTGAAGTTATCCCCATAATTTTGTTTACCCTTTTGCTCGAGCCACTGAATTATTTCTGGGTAATTGAATTTGGTCATTGTTATGATTTTGAAGTTCTCGATACATTTTTTATTCCATTTTATTACACAAAAAACACTCGAACAGACGGCATTAGACTACAATGGTTCTGCATAGTTCTTATTGTTTGCTATGTTGAGGTTGTGCGGCATAAGTTGTGCTATTGGTGTTTTGATTTTGAATTTATCCTGGTTCATAATCCAATTTCGTGCAGCTGCTTTCCAATCACGCATTGTTGTTTTACCACCCACTAACCAACCTATACTGGAATAATAGTTGAAGAATTTATTCGCCTCGATTTCTGTGCTTGATTGGAACAAGAAATATTCTATTGTCAACTCGAGAGAAGGGAAGTCTGAATTTAAGGTAATCTTCTTTTCTTTTTTTGCGGAACTTTTTTGCCGACCATTTTCAGTTTGATTTTTTTCGGTGTCGGCGAATGCTGGAAGCATTTCTTTTTCTTCAAAAATTAAATTTTCATTTTCTAAAAAATTTGAATTTGTGCCAATATCTATGTTTAAATTGTTTAAATATGTTTGTTTATTATTATATATATAGGCTTGTTCATTAACCTGCTCAATAGCCTTGTTATTTTTTGACAAGGTTGTTTTTTGAACAGGTTCATTATTTGAATAGGTAAGCTGTTCAACCTTTGGTTTGATTCTAGCCTCTTCCGAAAAATTTATCATGTTTACATTGGAACTAGAATGTGGATTGAAAGTTGGTAAATACTCAATAAAACCAAGTGTTTGTAATTCCTTCATACACTTGTGATAGGTTGCATTTGAATTAATTTTACTTGCTTTCATAATTTCTTCACGAGAAATACCAGTTGGATTTTTGAACCTGTTCACGTTCCAACATTGAAATAGGGCTAAATACAGTGAAATGTGTGTTGGATTAAGCTTGTTTTCGGCAGCAATTTTATTAAAAAAACCAGTTAGGTGTTTTATATAGTTCATAGGTTTTACGTTTAAGATTCATCCTTATTTGAAAAGCGTTGGTAAAGCATTTACCTTGTTGCATTCTAGTATCTTTTCTAGGTCGTTGTAAGCGTAATACATAGTGCCTCCAATTTTGGTATAGGAAAGTGTTCCATTGATTCGGAAGTTTTGCAACGTGCCTGGAGAAATATTTAAAAGCTTTCGGACCTCACTAGATTTTAACCATTGTTTTTGCTGTTTTTCTTTAGCATTAAATATTTCTTTTAAATCGGTTAGGAGAAGTGAACGGAATTCGTTGAGGTCTTCTCGAGTAATAAGTTCTACTTTCATTTTGATAATTTTAAATTATTATGGTGCAAATTTGTGTGTTTTGATTTGAATAAAATCACAACTTGAACCCCGTTGGGTACGATTTTATTCAAAATGAAAAAGCAATATTAAAATGTTTCATCTGTTTCTTCCATTCGTTTCAATAATTCCTCTTCTAAGGCGTTTATAAATTTTGTTTTATCAGACTTGCGTTCCCGTATTTCAAGGAAAGTTCTGCGGTATTGCCCTAAATCAATATGGAATATTTCTTCAAAGTAACTTGCGATTTCTTTTAATTCGGCAGCACCATTATTGAAAACACCTTTGGTATGAAAAGCGTATAATATTTCTGTTAAAGACACTTTTGATCCTGTCCAAATGATTTTCCCTTTCGGTTCATGTTGTGATTTTTCTTTGTATTCCTTTTTGCCCATTTTAAGAATTTTGGTTTCTATGTACACCTGTACTAAATCATGCGCAAGTATCTTGGCTATCTTGAAATCGTGGGATGTTGCGAAACTATGATCCGCTTCGAAATAGAAACTGTCCAGTCTTAATTTTACATCGTGACTTCCTCTAATAAAGTATTTGAAGTCTAAATAACTGCTACCAGTTCTGTGATAATTATAGAAGTCTAAATTATTATCAAAATACCGTTTCAGCTTTTTTAATTCTTTGTGGAGGTATTTTTTTGTGATGCGGTCGCCACCATGAGGCATCTTTGTTTCTATTTTGAAAATAGCATTATGATAGATATATAAAGAAGCAAACTTGGGTTTTATGTTTTTAAAGAAATCAATTTCAGTTTCAGAACTGATTGCTTTATTTTTAAGAAATAGCTTTTTTAGATTCGCAATTGCCTTTAGAGTAATTTCAATTGATTTCTCTGATTTTGCAATTGTATCATCCATTTCTAGATTGATAAAGCTTAATTGTTCCGTTAATTCGAATAACATTTGTTTGAATTTTGTGCTCATTTTTTTTAAGGCTTTTAGGTTTATATATTTTTGATGTGATTCAAAAAAATAAACCTAAAAACTCTAAAGTTAACCTTATATTATTTTTTGCTCCTGTAGGGTTGGCGTTAATGAAAATTTATCGCGAAGTATTTTCATATCCTCACTAACTTTCTTATCTAAGACTTTTGCATAGTGCTGCGTGGTTCTCAAGTTTTTGTGTCCTAGCATTTTACTGACACTTTCTATTGGAACTCCATTTGTAAGCGTTACGGTAGTTGCAAAAGTGTGTCGGGCAATGTGGAAGGTTAATTCTTTTTCAATCTCGCAAACGGCAGCTATTTCTTTTAAATAGGCATTCATTTTCTGATTGCTGAGTATAGGCAAAAGCTTTTCTTCATTTATTGCTTGTGGATGGTCTGCGTATTTGTCAATAATCATTTGTGTTACTGGTAATACAGGAATTTTTGAAGCGGATTCTGTTTTCTGACGGTGGGTGAATATCCATTTATCACCATCAATACCGATGCTTATATGTGACTTTGTTAAGTTTTTGACATCGATGTAAGCTAAACCAGTAAAGCAGCTAAAAAGGAAAATATCGCGCACTAGCGATAATCTTTCGGTTTTGAAATCTTTGTTGATGATGTTTTGAATTTCCACTTCAGATAAATAAACCCGTTCTACTTCTTTGACTTTGGATTTATAGTTTGCAAATGGATTTTTATCTAACCAGTCATTGGCCAAGCAAAGCTTGATTATTTTATTGAAGTTCTTAATGTATTTAACAGCTGTATTATTGGCGCATTTTCTAACGCTACGCAAGTAAAATTCATAATCGGTGATGAAAGCATGGTCGATTTTTGTAATGTCAATATCGGAGATATTGTATTTCCAATTTAGAAAATCTTTTGTGTGCTTTAGAGAGGTTTGGTAACGCTCATAGGTTCCTGGTGCATATTCAATGCCTAGCAGTTCTTTTATTTTGTTGTTGTGTTCCTCGAAGATTGGAACAAGTAGACGCTGGCGTTCTTTGGTGCCAAGCAGCATATTTTTTAATGTTTCCAAATTGACTGGAATGTCTTTTTTGTTTAGTTCTTTTTCAGCAATAAGAATTTTTGTTCTCAAATTGTCAAGATGTCCATTTATTAAACGAGCTTCTTCTGAATTGCCTCGCATTTTTGACATTTCGGGATTCCATTTTGATGGATCAACAAACTTTCCAGTACTGTTGTCTAAACGTCTGCCGTTGATTGTAATTCTTTGAAAAATTGGTGCCAGACCTTGTGCATTGGCTTTAGCTCTTTTTACATAAAAGAGAATTGAAATTGTAGCATTCATAATTGGTAACCTTTAAGTTAATAGAAATTTAAAAAATCTATCAACATAAAACAAGATGTTCATTTAGTGAACTCCTTGTTTTTAAAGGGCTTCGCACAGATAGGGGCACAAGGAATTGAAAATTTTAAAGTACCCCGAATAGTACACCTTTAAAATGAGAAACTTTGAATAATTTGGATAGGTCGGAAATTAAAAAACCCTCTAAATCATAGGATTTAAAGGGTTTTGTTAGGTTTTATGAATTAACCAGCGGAGAAAGAGGGATTCGAACCCCCGGACCTGTGACAGTCAACAGTTTTCAAGACTGCCGCATTCGACCGCTCTGCCATTTCTCCAGTGAGCGTCAATCAGTATAGCTGATTGCGAGTGCAAATATAACAACCTTTTTGATTTTGCAAAAAGATTTTGGCTAAAATATCCAGTTATTTTTTTGACACTATGCTATTTATTTCTGTAACTGCTAATTACTTCACTTAATTCTGTAAAATGTTCCACATATATTCGCGAGCTTTTAACCCTTTGTGATAATTATATAATATTCAATAATAATTTTATAACAAAATTAACGGAATTAAATTACACATTTGTAGTACATAATAGATGCGCTGTTTGTCAAGAGAAGAATGCAAATCACCAAAATACTATTTTGGTCCTAACAAATAACATTAGAGACATTATATAAATCGTCCCGATATTCTCGGGACGATTCTTTTATGTTTAAACGGTTAAGGATAAACAAGCTTCCCTACTCCAATATTTTAGCGCTGTAATAAGCGGTTTCAAATATAATTTTACCGGCATCATTAAAATTATCCATAAACATAACCGGCAGTACTATTGCTTTTTTATCTTTTTTTCTGGTTAGATTAAAGTTCCACCACGATAGTACCACTTTGGCATCGCCCAATTGATAGTGCAAATAATCCGGATAACCCACCACATCTATACTCGTTATATCATACGCATCTAGCATTTTTTTGTCGTTTTCTTTTTGCTCAGCAAGTGTGAACGTTTTATCTCCCGGCAGATTAATATCTCTAAACCCTGCTTTGTCATCATAATAGCTATACGATTTTACATAGTCTTTATTCTCAAAGGCCATAATCATATTCCGAACTACATTGATATTTTCATGATGGTTATATATGGTTCCGTTTTCTCTATCACCAAAACTCTGATCAATCTCATCACCAACACTAGAATTAGAATACCCAATAATGGTTTTGATTTTGTTGTCTTTGTTTACCGCAAATAAGCGGTGCAAAGGCGTATCTACTTTAACCCCTGTTTTTTTATGTACTCCTTTTAGTTGTTCCCAGGTCTGCACCCAAACCACGTCTTTTTGATCTTTATCCGTATACTCAATAGCATCCGGATAAGATCCTTTAGAGCGGGTAATGCTGTAGTAATCCAGTTGGTTTTTCCATCCTTTTACGTTTCTTAGAAAAGAAGCTTTGTCCTGCCCCTTGTCATTTGGATTTGTGTTTACTCCACTAAAGGATTTAAAATCATCAGCTAAATAGCTGGCTACTTTAACTGAATCTCCACTTACAAAAGCTTTGGTCATGTCTTCCACTATTTTAATAGCGGGATGGTCGATGTAAACCGTTCCATTGGTTTTTTTTTGAGAGTACGTGATGCAAGCAACGAGCAACACTACTATCAGTACTGTTTTTTTCATGTTTTAAAAATTTTGGTTAGTAATACTGTTAAATTTAAATAAATTAATTGATTTCCAGCAATTTATGTTAATAACTTTTGTAGCCTTTTTAGGTTTTTAGATACATCAAAACTGTTAAACAAATCTCAAACTGCCTTTCCTATCAAGTCATTTGCGACTAGAAGAATCAAAATGTCTTATCCAAAAGCAGGTTTACGCAAAAATGCTATATCAAAATGATAAAAGTTTTACAATAATATTAAAAATTAGCTGTAAATTTGTTGAGATGCTGTTGTTAACATAGCTGCTAAAGCTGTACAACAATCCTATTAATAAAACATAATATAAAACTAAAACGTATGAAAAAACTATTTTTTGTTCTAGCCGCTTTTGCCGCTACAGTAACTTTGAATGCTCAAATTGTTAAAGTAACCGCACCGAAGCCAAAAACGACTATGCCTAAAGTGGAGGTAATCAAACCTATTGTTGCACCTCCACGACCTGTTGCACCTCCAAGACCTATTGCATCTCCGCGTCCTGTTACACCTCCACGACCTGTAGTAGTTCCTAAACCAAAACCAGCGCCGGTTAGAACAGTAACAAGAGATTTAGATGAAGAGAACAATGCTTCCGACAGAGGAAGAGAACGCTCAGAAGAAGGAAGAAAAAATGGATGGAAAAATAATGGTAAACACAAAGGTCATTATAAAAAACACCACGATAAAGACCATGATGATAAGGACCATGATAATAAAGATCATGATGATAAAGACTAAATCATTGTTCTTATAACTAGCTTAGTTACAAAGTAAACTCCTCGCAGTCTATACCTCGGGGAGTTTTTTTTATAAGCCCTGTAACGCAACCGCAACCATTGCCCCTACTTTTGCATTATTTTTTATCAAAGCAATGTTGGCTTCTAAACTTTCGCCTTCGGTATTATCGGCAATAAACTTTAATAAAAACGGCGTTACTGCCTTGCCTTTAACTCCTTGCTTATTGGCTTCGCTAAGTGCTTTCAGAATATGTTTTTCGATAACTTCGGGCTCCATTTCATAGTCGGCCGGAACCGGATTGGCAATCAACACGGAACCGTTTAATGCTAAATCCCATTTGGCACGTAAGAGTTGTGCAATTGCTGCAGCAGTATCTAAACGAAGTGGTGATGTATAGCCACTTTTGGAAGAATAAAAACTAGGAAATTCGTCCTGCCCATAAGTCACTACCGGCACGCCAATCGTCTCCATATACTCCAGCGTTAAACCAATATCCAATATCGATTTTACTCCTGCGGCTACAATCGCTACATTGGTCGCTGCCATCTCGGTCAAATCGGCTGAAATATCCATGGTATCTTCCGCACCACGATGAACACCTCCAATACCTCCTGTCGCAAAAATTTTAATCCCCGCCATAGCAGCAATACGCATGGTAGCTGCAACTGTGGTCGCTCCGGGCAATTGCTGTGCAATCACATACGGCATATCGCGCAAGCTTACTTTCCAAACATCTTTGGTTTGTGCAAAATAATCGATGTCGGCTGTAGACAAACCTACCAAACACTTTCCGTTTCGAATAGCAATAGTTGCCGGAACTGCTCCGTTTTGTCGCACCACTTCTTCAACAGCGGCCGCCGTTATTGCATTTTTGGGCCATGGCATACCATGTGAAATAATAGTAGATTCTAAGGCTACAATTGGCAGATTGTTATCTAAAGCATATTGGACTTCAGTACTGATAATGAGATAATCGTTTTTAGTCATTATAATAGGTTTTCTTGTATTTATATAGTTTAGATGGTGCCAGCGATGCATCAACTGTACCTTTACTTTTTAGAATTTCTAAAGCTAATGCATGTCCCAATTGCAGGCAAGTCATTTCATCTTCACCATTTACATAACCAAAAACCCAACCGGCTAGCGCGGCATCTCCGGCTCCGGTGCTATCGACAATCTGAATTGACGGAACCGACAAAGTAAGGCTTTGCGAAGGAGTGAATAAGGCAGAGCCTTTTGCCCCTTTTCTTAGCCAAATGGTTTTCACTCCTCTATCAAAAAGGGATGTCAATTGTTGTTCTTTTAAAGTATCATTGCCACACATAGTCGTTAGTTCTTCTTCGTTGGGTGTAATCATAAAGACACCGTTTAAATCTAAAGCTTCCAATTTTGCTGCTTTAGCAACCGAAACAGGTTCAATGATAAGTTGCTTGTTATGATTTTTGGCAAAATGTATCAGCCACTGAATAGTTTTATTCTCTAGATTGGTATCGATAATCAGAATATCAAAGCTATTAATATACTCCGTTTTAGTTTCTAAATAATCCACCGAAATATACTTCCCACAGTTATCCTCGCAAACAGCCACATACAAATTACCATCGGCTTGCAATATCGAAACATATTTGCCGGTAGTAGCATCTGCTATTATAGATTGGTCACAAACAATACCTCTTTTAAGGAAACTATCTTTTATATGCAAGCCATCAGCGTCATTTCCGATAGCCGTAATAATGGCTGGTTTAACTTCTAAAAGCGCTAAATGCTGAGCAATATTGCTGATTACACCGCCAATACTCGTAGCTTTTTGGGCAGGATTAGATGATGCCGGGATGATATTGTTTTCACAGAAATACAACTCATCTACTAAAGTAGCGCCAATGCAGAGTACGGATTTATTCATAGAAACAAATGTAAAGAAATTTGTGAAGTGTAATTCTTCTTCAAAAGGTATCTTTTTTGTTAATAAATAACGTACTCATTTTCAATAACGTAATTCAAAAATGATTACTTTTATTATCGAATTATACCTCCCCTTTTTTATCATAACGGATTGAACAGACTGTGGTAATTAACTATTACTAACTTAAATCAATTATTTATGAAAAAAATGTTATTACTTGTTTTGTGCACTGCTCTTTGGGTAAGTTGCAAAAAAGCTGAACCTGCAACTCCAGGTACTCCAGCAGAACCAAAAGCGGAAGCTGCCACTCCACCACAAGCTGAATTTGCGGATTCCAAATATACCGATATTGGCAAGAAGTATATTCAAGACCTTTCTAGTGGTGATACCGATGCCATGATGGCTATCTATACTGATGACGCCAAGTACTATTGGAATGCCGGTGATAGTCTGGTTGGCAAAAAAGCCATAGCCGACTTTTGGGTAAACCGAAGAAAAAATGTCATCGAAACGCTTTCTTTCAAAAATGATATTTGGTTGCCTATAAAAGTAAACGAACCGCAACAAAAAATAGAAAAACCTGGGGTTTGGCTTTTGTCCTGGTACCAGGTTACTGCCAAATACAAAGGAGGTAAATCAATGACGCAATGGATGCATATCTTGTTTCACTTTGATGCTAATGACAAGGTAGATGAAGTGAATCAATATGTGGATCGAGTACCCATTAATGAGGCACTGCCCAAAAAATAACAACAACTACCACTTTATAAAAAACAGCACTTTTGGTGCTGTTTTTTTATTGACTCAATTTAAGAAAAAACTATTCCTAAAAATGAAGCAAACCAATTCATTTATTGAAATTTTCATATTTAAATTAGCTAAAAAAGAACTTTATTTAGAATACTATAAAAATTCACAAATGCAACTGTTTTTTGTAGCAACAATAACAATTTATCATATATTTGAGAGCTTTAACTTATATAAAACCGAATGAAAAGACTACTTATTACACTAACCCTTTTGGTATCTGCCACACTATTTGCCCAAGTTGATTACACCATTGTTTACGATGCTTCTGCCTTTATTAAATCGGGCACCAAATTGCACGATGACAAGAAATATGAAGAGGCATTAAAAGAATTTAATAAAGTCGATAATCTTGACCCCGAATATCCGGCAGCTCAGTATGAAAAAGCAATGACATTGATAGCTTTAGAAAAAAAAG
>JAYTGH010000517.1:0-3850 GCA_043733645.1 Flavobacterium sp.
TCTATCATCTATTAGTCTAATTTTTTGGTTAAAGATAATTAGTTTATTTTGATACCCAAACCATGATTCTCGCTGAGGTGAATTTTCCCATTTACAATTGCACTTCCTTTGGCAATGTCATTGGCTATTAAATTGGCGCCATCCAAATCGGCGTAATCACAAAATGGAGCCAATACTACTCCAGCTGAAATTCCGATTGTAGATTCGGTCATACAGCCAATCATGATTTTATAATTTAATTGTTTGGCAACAGCAATCATCTCTATAGCTGGTGTCAATCCACCACATTTCACCAGTTTGATATTTATGCTTCGGTAATGTTGCTGCAATTTCTTTAAAGCACAAACATCTTGACAATCTTCATCAGCCATCCAATTAGCAAATTTATCTACATGCAAAACCTGATAATTATCCGAGCCAGGTTTCATTGGTTGTTCCAAATAAGCAAGCTTTGAAACAGCTTCATTATTTTCTAACCAAATACAATTTGCTGCTGTAAAACTTCCGTTTGAATCTAGTGCTAAGTTTTTACCTAATTGCAATAATTTGGTTATATCCTTTTCATCAAAATGATTGCATTTTACTTTAAATTTTGTCCAAGACGACTGTTGTATTTTCTTAATTTGATTATCAATAGTATTAACACTAATCGTTATCGAAGAATCAGGAAGCTCTGTAAAATCAATAGCATTCAATGCTAAAAAGCTTTTCTTTTCGAGTTTTCCAAATAAATCCCAATAGGCACAATCTAAAGCAGAGCGCAAGAAACTTGGTAAATCTAGTTGTAAAAGTAAAGCATAAAATTCGGTAGGATGAGTTATGTTTTTGCTTTCGACTTTAGCTTTAATTTTGGATAAAATAGCATCAAAACCAGCAAGGCTAATGTGATAATAATCTATCGAAGTACATTCTCCAAAACCCTTACTTCCAAACTTTTCTAGTGTTACAATCAAAGCTTCTCTGTGAGTGTAATTTCCATAAGCAATGGCAAAGGTTTCCTTGAGTTGAAATCGTACTATTTGCCATGATAAAACCATATAGTGTAAAAATAAAAAATCCCGATAACTTCGGGACATAATTTTCAGATTTTAATAAAAGATTCTGAAACAAGTTCAGAATAAAAAAATGGCAAGCGACCTACATCGCACCGCTCAACCACATACCTTTGCTATGTTCCCATCCTGGAGGATTTTGCAGGAGCTGGTCGTGTAGGACTTGCCGGTGCAAATATACAATCTTTTTATTTTTTTGCAAGAATTTAAGAGCAATATAAATATATTTGTCAGTGAAAAATTAATATTACAAAATGAAACTTTATAACCCATTAATTACCATTTTATTAGCACTAAACATTGTTAGTTGCGGAGATAGTCAACATGATAAGGAAAACTATTTTAGCTTTGATGATACTACTTTGAAACCTATGTATCAGGCGACTGATAAAGTTGATTTAACCTTGTTGAATACTAAAAACAAAACTATTGATAGCGTTGCTTATTTTATAAATGACAAGAGAGTTTCCTCTGTAAAAGGAAACGCCAAATTTACTTTAGATTTGAGTGGTAAAAAGCTAGGTTATCAAGACGTAAAAGCTTTGGTTTATTTTGAAGGTGATACGGTTTCGACCAAAACCAGAGTTGAAGTGGCTTCGGGAATTACTCCGAAATTATTAAAATACACTATTGTCAATACGTATCCGCACGACATTAATGCGTTTACGGAAGGTTTTGAATTTTATAACGATACCTTAATGGAAAGTACTGGTTCAGGTTCAGGTGGTTATATATCATATGCAGCTAAGATTGATTATAAAACCGGGAAAACTTATAAAAAAGTGGTAATTGACCAGAAGCATTTTGGTGAAGGTATTACTGTTTTGAATAACAAACTTTATGAGTTGACCTGGCAAAGTAAAGTCGGATTTATATATGATGCAACAACAATGAAGCAACTTAAAACATTTAATTTTGATAAAAACATCGAAGGCTGGGGAATGACGAATGACGGCAAAAACATCTACCAATCGGACGGAACAGAAAAGATTTGGACAATGAATCCGGAAACTCAAAAAATGATTGATTTCATTAATGTTTACACAAACGACAGCAAGATTAAAAGCGTTAACGAATTGGAATGGATTAACGGAAAAATATATGGTAACATTTGGACAAAAGATGCTATCGCTGTCATAAATCCGCAAACTGGTGCTGTTGAAGGCGTATTGGATTTGACAGCTTTAAAAGCTCAAATAAAGAATCCAAAAGCGGATGTTTTAAACGGGATTGCCTACAACAAAAAGACAAATACCATTTTTGTTACCGGTAAATGCTGGGATAAAACGTTTGAAATCAAGGTAAGCGAATAATATTTTGATGCTGCTCCCAACCTTTTGGTCAAAAATAGCCTCTGTATAAGAAACGATAATTATCATGACCAAAATAAACATCACTATTCCTCAACCTTGTAATGAAAATTGGGAAGCCATGACATCTGAAGACAAAGGCAGATTCTGTTCCTCCTGTCAAAAGAAAGTCTTTGATTTTACAGCTTCATCCGATAGGGAAATCGTTACTGCTTTTCAGCAAAATCAAAATCTTTGCGGGCGCTTTTTAAATACGCAACTCAATCGGGATTTGGTAAAACCAAAAGAGAAAACCACTTTATGGTTAGCCGCTACAACTGCACTTATCAGTTTGGTTGGTTTAGATGAAGTTACCGCACAAGAAAAAGCACCAACTGAACAAACTGACAATAGAATTTTAGGAAAATTTATTGCAACTCCAGTGAAAGAAGAAATTGAAGTTACTGGAGTTGTAAAAGATTCTTCTGGTCCACTGCCCGGAGCAAATGTTTCAGTAAAAGGAACAAACATAACAACGCAAACTGATTTTGATGGAAAGTTTTCAATAAGAACAAAGAAAAATGAAATTTTAGTTTTTCAATTTGTTGGAATGGAGATAAAGGAAATTAAAGTAACAAATAATACTCCTCTATATTTGGAGATGAAAATGGATAACTCCTTTATGGGTGAAATAGTTGTCGGTGGAATTAAACCAAAAAAACGCACCTTCTTCGGTAGGCTTTTTCACAAAAGCAAATACAAATAAAAATCCCGAATTGCTTCGGGATTTCTTTATTTCTTCTTAAACTCCATTTTGTCCTTATCGTAAACAAAGGTAGTTTGCTGGGTTTTATTTTTCTGAGTTACAGAACCATCAGGATTTAATACAAATTCAAAACCTTCTCTCCTTATTTTTTCTTGAGTTTCCGAAGCGGCTGTACCTCCCAAAGAAACTATCTCGGTAATATGATTCGTTAACTGGTAATTGGAATACACTTGCTTTTTGGAAGTAATCTCATAAATCACAGAATAGATTGTGGTTTTATCTTCTGTCTTTTTTGCAGTTTTGGTTTGAGACACTTCAGTCCATGTAAGTAAATACAATTTAACACCGCTTGCCATAAACGAACTCAATTTGCAATTGTTTGGCGCAAAAGAGGCATCAACATCTTTTACAATCATTGCATCATTGGTTTTTCCTTTTTCACTAATGGTAACCTGAAATTTTGCATTTTTAATTTCAACCTGTAAATTGTCAAGCTTGGGAAATACTGAAGCAGTTGGTGTTATTTTCTTTACTGCTCCTTTTTTTTGGCTAAAACCATTAAAAGTCAGCAAGCCAACACATAAGAATAAAAATATTTTTTTCATAGCAAAAATTAATAGGTTAAAAATAGAAAGCTAATGTACAAAATAATTTATTCGGTAACTGTTAAATAAAAAGACCGTCAAGTAATCAAACTTGACGGTCTTAACAATCTAAAACCAAAACTTAATCCTTTTGTGATT
>JAYTGH010000518.1:0-10249 GCA_043733645.1 Flavobacterium sp.
TCTCATAGCGAGTCAATAGTTCTTTATGAAATTATAAAAGAATATAAACTGGAAGGAGTTTTAGTAAAAAGCGATTTTCAGGCTCATGACTTAGTGGAAGCGTTCGATGTTGTCGTTAAAGGAGGAACTTATTTTAGCGAAACGGTTGTCAATCATCAAAAATCTTGGGGAGAAAAGAGTAAAGTTATGGATAGTTATAATCGCCAAATCCTTTCCTTGCTTGCTCAAGGAGTTAAAACCAAAAATTTCCCTGACTTGCTTCATCTTTCGAAAAGCGCTATTGATAAAAGAAAAGCAATTCTCAAGCAGCTTTTAGGAATTGACAAAGGAAATGATGAAGACATTCTTAAAGAAGCAAGAAAACAAGGTTTGATATAGTATTCAGGGTGCAGAGTTCAGAAAAGTACAACTACTTTTTTAACTATTTAGTGATTTTTTGAGTTTTATAAAATGTACACTTTTTGTGTATTCAAATCTGAAATTAATAACCTATTTTTACTTTATCAAAATCAAACAATAGTAATTTAACCTCGTTATTAGGTAGTTGCAAGTGGCTTACCACCATAGTAGTGACACGATACAAAGAATGCTTTCTGGTTTTTTGTAGAGAAAATAAACACAGAAAACACTGTTTATTTTAGAGGTTTGTTATTAAACAGTAGTATGACTAAACCAACCAAAAAAAGCAGCCCAACCTTTATAATGTTTTGACGACACAAAGCTGGACTGCAATAATTAAAATTATATACAAATTTATGAAAAATTTATTATTTGGCTTAATCGCCACTGTTTTATTTGCATTTAATGGTAATGCGCAAAGTTCATGTTCTACTAATTGTTTATTTGGAGAATGTAAAGCTAACTGCGACAAAAGTACAACTGCATCCTGCAGTTGTATAATAGGAATCTTTAGTAGTTGTAAGTGTAGTCAAAAAGTTGTGAGTATAGCTTCTAGCGATAAACAAAAGGAGAATGCTGATAAAGTAATTGTATTTCTAAAAGAAAACTTTAAAAGCGAATTGTCTGAAAGTATTATTCTAACAATTTCTGCTTTACAAAAAGGCGATTTAGATAATTACTATTCTAATCTAGACAACGTAATTGTATTAATCGATAAATTTCCGGAAGAAGTAAACAAGATTAAAGAATACGTAGAATCTTTAAAATAATTTAAAAAAACAAATCATGAAAAATAATGTTGTAATAGTTTTAATAATTTTAGTAAACCTAGTTGGTCTTTATTTAATTATAGATTTAGCCAACTATGATGAAGCAACTGCTTATCTAGAGCACGGAGTAATAACAGCGTCTCTGGGCAAACCTTTAACCTTTTTATTATTTGCAATTGTTGGTAATTTATTATTCCTAGCTTATTCGTTTTTTCAAAATCGTAAAAAACAATAAATTTTTAATGTTAAAACTAATTACGGCATTATTTAATGTAAATCTAATAATGGAAACAACATTATATTATTTCCATTATTCATGATCTCTTTTGCTCAATCTGGTTTTATCAATTTTGTCAAATGTGAAGAGTTTTTATAAATCGGGTTATTCTTTTTAAAACTACTAAATTAGATGAGAAGTACATCGAATAGTTAAAAATCACTATTCTTTATTTAAGAGTTGTTATTAAAAAGCAAACAACCAAACCACACAAAGCAGTCCATCTTTATAATGTTTTGACGACACAAAGCTGGACTGTAATAATTAAAATTATGTACACATGAAAAATCTATTATTTGGCTTAATGGCCATGTTCTCATTTGTATTTAATGGAATTGCACAAGGGAACAGCGATATAAATCAAAAAGCTGATTTCAAAAGTGCATCATTAATAACGACATTTGAAAAAGAGGTTACAGAATATAAGTTTCTGTCTCTAGCCGAACTCAATGAAGAAGCTGACCAAATTATCCAAGAATTTGATTTTAGCAATTCTGAAAACATCAAGCAAAACAATTGTGAAATAACAATAGAAATCAAAGTTGAAGTCGCAATTGGAGCTGCAAGAGGATTAATGTCCGGACTTATAATTGTCAACTGTGTTGATACTGCAACTGCTACAAAACGGCTCAAAGCAATGATCCTTGCTGCAGTAACGGGTTAATTTAAAATAATAAAGCAATGAAATATAGAATTATGCTTTTGTTATTATTTATAAGCCAATTATTGTTTTCCCAAACCGATTTTAACAATTTCATCAAAGGAGGAGAACTTTTATTAAGTGGCTTGTCAGTATTGAAAACAAGCAAATCCGAAGCAAAAAAAGACAGTAAAATAATCGAAAGCGTATGCGTAAAAAACAAACTTACCGATAGGATTACTTTTAGAATTGTGGGCAAAAATGAGGAAGGAGACGATGTTAAAAAGGAACTTGTTATCCCAAAAGAGGGAAAAGAATGTCTATATGGGTTGCCTAAAGGTATTTATACGTATGAAATTGTATTGACTAATAAAGAAATTTATAAAAAAGGCGAGTACAAGTTTGAAGACGATGTGGTGATTACTGTCAAAGAAGAGTAAGTTGTGTTATCAGTATTTCGAAATTTTATAAAAATGTACACTTTTAGTGTACCAAAATGTAAAAGCAACGATTTACTTTTACAATATCAAAATCAAGAGCGTATTTTTTATTAAAAAGAAATTTATAATAAAGTAAAATACAAGTTTGATTAGGTAAATAATTAAATTGTGGTAGAATTGGGTTCCGGTTTTTTAAATCGGGACTCAATTCGTTTTTACAATATTGGCTTTATGAATAAAAGTCTTGTTTGTTGGATAATAATTTTGCTGGTTTCTTTATCTAGTTGTACTTCTAAAACTATTGATAAAGAAGCTCAAGCTAAGAATGATTCTATTCAGAAATATTTAGAGTTGGCTGGGAGTGACAATTTGGACTTAATACTCAGAGATAAGTATAACAGTAAGGCCTTTTCGCTGCTGGATTTAAGCAAGAATGACACACTAGCCAGGTTTTATATAAACCGTGTTTCTTTTAACTATATGAATACAAAAAATTGGGTTAATTTTAAAAAAGCACAAAAAATTCTCCTTGAAAAAAGCATTGCTATAAAAGACACTCTTAGTTTGGCGAGATATTACCGGTATAAAGCTGGCTATTTTAGGAAAAATAAAATCTATGATAGTGCATATTACTACTATATTAAAGCAGAGACATTTTATAAAAAAACAAAAGATCAATATGGTTTAGCAGTTGTTTACAAAAACAAAAGTCAAATACAATTTAAATTTGATGATTATACGGGGGCCGATTTATCTGCCCAAAGAGCGTATAAGTATTTTAAAAATAAAGATTACAAACGATTCGAAGAAGATGTTTTATTAACAATAGGGAATTCTAATCATAATCTTAGAAATTATAAAAAAGCTATTGAGTCTTTTAAAAAAGCAATATTTCTTATTGAAAAGTATAAGTTAAAAGATAAAACAATTAGTTTAACAGCAACTTGTTTAAATGATATAGGAAATGCCTACAGAGAACAAAAAAAATATAGCGAGGCAATGCAATATTTTAATTTAGCACTTAAAGAAAAGAATTTAATAAAAGAGGATCCAGTTATATATGGTTATTTACTGAATAATCTATCGTATTGTAAATTGCAGTTAAAAGATTATTCCGGATTCCCTAATTTGCTATTCAAATCTATTGATTTACTAAATAATGATGATGACGGAATTAGAGAATCTACAGTAAGTTATATTTATCTTTCTAATTATTATTATGCAATTAAGGATACTTTGAAATCACAATTATATGCTGACAGAGCATTAGAAATCGCCAAAAAGTTTAAATCGCCTTATTATTATCTGACTGCCTTAAGTAATGCAGGAAGTGTTAATAGTAAAAAAGCCCCTCAATACATTAAAGAATACCATGAAAAAAATGACAGTTTACTCTTTATTGAACGTAATGCCAGAAGTCAGTATTATAAAATCCAACTTGACACTGACGAAATCACCCAGGAAAAGGACAAAGCCATTAATCAAAAATGGATTATCACTGCAATAGCTGGGGTTTTGATTTTGTTTGTGCTTTTAATTCTAATCATAACACGCCAAAGAGCCAAACAAAAAGAATTGCACTTACTACAAGAACAGCAAAATGCCAATGAAGAAATCTATGATTTAATGCTTACCCAAAAAGCAAAAGAAGACGAAGCTAAAAAAACCGAAAAGAAGCGAATTGCAAGAGAACTTCACGATGGTATTATGAATAAACTATCCAGTACACGGCTTAATCTATCTATATTAGCAAATAAAACAGATAAAGAGACTATACAAAAATGTCTAATCTATGTAAATGAAATAACCCAAATTGAAACCGATATCCGAACCATATCGCATGATTTAAATCAGGATATATTTCAAAAAGAAGATAGCTATACAAAAATGTTGGAAGATTTTGTCAATGAACAAAATAAAACACGTAAGACGCACTACGAATTAGAAGTAGACAGCAATATAGATTGGAATACGGTATCTAGCGAAATAAAAATGCATTTATACCGAATAATACAGGAAGCCAGTCATAATATTAATAAATATGCTCAAGCAAAAAAAGCAATAATCAGTCTGGTTCTTGATAACCCAAATATTTGTATGGCAATTACTGATAATGGAATTGGTTTTGATACTTCGATTCCTTCAAAAGGTATTGGCTTACAAAATATGCAAGCCAGGGTAAAATCACTAAATGGTAAATTTAGTATTAATTCAAAAAGACGAGCTAATACTTCTTTAAATATTGCTATTCCTATAAAATAAAAGAAGTTTTTCAGTATTTTGAAGCCTGAATCATAACGCCAATTTCTACAGTGAGGTAAAACTCTTCCTAACAATATATGGTTAGAAAGAGTTTTTCATTTTAATAATTACACATTGTAAAAACTAACGAGTAAAACTATCATTCACCCAGATTTTACATCAACCTCATAAAGTCACTTTGCGGCAAAGCCAATAATGATAAGCTTTTATATCAAAAACATAAAAATTACAAACACCATTCACTCGCATTTGGCTATCATTCACTATCAAACGATACCATTCTACCATAAACACCATTATTCATGGGGTTTCACAGAGACATCCTTTTTAGTTTTACATCGTGAAAGTGTCTTCACATTGCCTCAAATCAATCAATGACACACACAAAAACGAATTAAAACAAAATACATAAAAAGTCTCAAATTATGAAAAAATTAGCAACAACAATCGGATTATTAGCTTTAATGTTAATCGTTACTTCATTTACAACTCCGACGATTGGAGGAAGAAGTCAAGAGCCAACAATAGGAGGAAGAAGCCAAGAGCCAACCTTATCAATTGGAGGTAGAAGTCAAGAGCCAACTTTATCAATTGGGGGTAGAAGCCAAGAGCCGACAATTGGAGGTAGAAGTCAAGAGCCAACTTTATCAATTGGAGGAAGAAGCCAAGAGCCAACATAAAATTTATTAAAATAAAATATCAAAAGACTGTCGTATTAATGACAGTCTTTTTTTTGTATTTTCGATTTTTAAATCTGGCCTATTTGAAATTTAATATTCTTTTACTATTATCAATACTTCTAATCTCTTGTTCGAAAAACAAAAGCAATAATTCTATTACTAAAAATGTAAATAATGCGAAAATTTATTTCGAAAGATATAAGTCAAATCAAATTGATAATAAACTAAATAATGAATTAAATCTTGAAAAGTCATTTGAGTTAATAAAGTCTCAAAAAAATGATTTGACTACTAGAAATTTATTATCTGATGTAGTTGTTGAATTTTATAAAAACAGCAATAAAAGCAAACTTGATGAATCATCAAAACTTTTACTGAAACTTTCCTCAAGTAGTCGTGACACGATAAACTTAGGTACAGCTTATAGGTCAAGAGGGAATTTTTACTTTAAAAATCAAAAACTTGACAGTTCCTATTATTTCTATCGCAAAGCAGAAAAAATATATAATAAGTTGAAGGATCAGCCAAATTATGCCAATCTTTTAATGAATGAAGGAATTGTTCAATATTCAATCGGAGATTATTTGGGAGCAGAGTTATCATTAAACAAAGCTCACAATATTTTTAAGGAGATTAAAGTTTATAACAAAATTTATGGCTCTTTAGATCAATTAGGTCTTGTTTCAACTGAACTAAAGGAATATGATAAAGGGATTTCTTATTTTAAAAGTGCTTTAGAGGCAATAAACGACTTACCATTAAAAGAGGACAGAGTATATTACAATACTGTTTGTAAGAATAACATTGGATATCTTTATCTAAAATCAAAACAATATGAAAAAGGAGCATATTATTTTGAAGACGCATTAAAAAACAAACTCATTCTAAATGATGATCCACTACTTTATTCAAATCTAATAGATAATTTGGCTTATTGTAAGCTATATTATGCGAATTCGTCTAATCTTTCCCCATTATTTTTCGAGGCATTAGAAATTAGAAAAAAATTAAATAATCCAACAGCAGTAGTTGGAAGTTATATTCATATTTCAGAATATTTTTATAAGCAAAACAATATTAACGAGGCAATAAAATACTCATTAGAAGCATTATCTGAAGCAAAAGATTCAAAAGTTCCAGCGAACATTGCATTGGCATTAAAGCAATCTTCAATCGTTGATAAAGAAAAAGCATTTCGCTATACTGAAGATTATATTAGAATAACAGACAGTCTACAAATTGCAGAACGAAATTCCAAAGACCGTTTCGCCCGAATTTCACTAGAAACAGACGAAATCATTCAGGAAAATGGAGATCTGGAAAACAGAAACAGAAACCTACTTTATGGTTTTATAATTAGCTTTGTTTTAGTTGGATTGTTATTTGTAGTAAGAGCACAACGAGCTCGAACTCGTGAGTTGTTGCTTAAACAAGCCCAACAAAAAGCCAATGAGGAGATTTTTAACCTAATGATGTCACAACAATCTATTATTGACGAAAGCCGAAACAAGGAAAAGAAACGGTTGGCGCAAGATCTTCATGATGGGGTTTTAGGAAGAATGTTTGGGTTGCGCTTAAATTTAGATAGTTTGAATTCAAGTACTGACCCTGATGCACCTCAAAAAAGGAATGAATTGTTAAATGAATTAAAAACTATTGAACAAGATATCCGTGAAATTTCACACGACTTGAATAGAGAGAAATTAGTTTTAATTAATAACTTTGTGTCCATAGTCCATAATTTATTAGAAGAACAAAAATCTTCACATGAAGTCGAAGTAAAATATCACATTGACACTTCTATTAATTGGGATAAAATAGGGAATGCTATCAAAATTAATATGTATCGCATTTTGCAAGAGGGATTGCAGAACATTAATAAATATGCAGGCGCCAAAAATATTACGGTAGAAATTAGCGGAAATTCAGAAAATGTTTTTCTAAAAATACAAGATGACGGAATCGGTTTTGATGTCAACAAAAAAAGTAAAGGAATCGGAATGCAAAACATGATTTCCAGAACCAACGACTGTCAGGGAATTATTGATATCACCTCTAAAAAAGACAACGGAACCACTATTATAATAACTATACCAACAGAGACCAAGCAACCAATTGAAGAACCAGTATGACAAAATCAATGAACATATTAATAGTAGATGATCATCCTTTTATAATTCAGGCGTATAAAAATGCATTAGACAAGTATAGCCAACAAGGATACGAGTTTGATGTTACACAAGCTAACAATTGTAAATCGGGATATGAAAATATTGTTGACTCAAAAAAATCTTTTGACGTAGCTTTTTTCGATATCAGTATGCCCGAATATGCAGAAAAAGGCATTTACTCGGGCGAAGACTTAGCAACTTTAATGAAAAAGGAAATGCCTGCTTGTAAAGTCATTTTGTTGACGATGCACACAGAATTGCTTAAAATTAATAACATCATCAAAAATATTAATCCAAACGGATTGATTATTAAAAACGACTTGACCTTTGACGAATTGATTTTTGCTTTTGATAAAATCATTAATAACGAAAGTTACTACAGCCAAACGGTTATCAAATTAGTCGGTCAGGCCCAATACAATAATATAGAATTAGACGCTTTCGATAAACAGATATTGTTTCACTTATCAAAAGGAGTAAAAACCAAAGATTTACCACAGTATATTCCGCTATCCCTTAGTGCCATTGAGAAACGCAAACTCAACATTAGAGAAATATTAGAAGTAAAAGGTGGAAGCGACATCGATTTAATTAATGAGGCCAAAACAAAAGGTGTCATTTAACGATTATGCGGGAAACCGTAACAACACTTTTGTTTACATGGTGTAACTTAGCTGCATGATTTTAGGGTTACCTGTAGACTAGAGTAGCAAAACTCAAAAGCTATTTAATTTACATGATTTAGGGGGAAAGCGATACTTTTTAAAGTATCGCTTTTTTGTTTTTCAAGAAATTATTCTTCGTTCATCGCATCCCAACCGCGAGCTTTTAAAGGAATTTTGGTATTCGCTCTGGTAACCAAATGAATGCCTTCACTTTCTTGTGTTAAATGTCCGATTACCGTAAAATTTGGATTGGCTTTTATTTTATCAAAATCTTCTAAAGCAATAGTAAACAGCAATTCGTAATCTTCGCCACCATTGATGGCAACTGTTGTCGAATCTATATTGAATTCTTCACAAACATTGATAAACTGCGGATCAACCGGTATTTTTTCTTCGTATAAATTACAACCTACTTTCGATTGTTTACAAATATGAATAATCTCCGAAGACAAACCATCCGAAATATCAATCATCGATGTTGGTTTTACTTCCAGTTTTTCCAACAAATCTCTAATATCATGACGCGCTTCCGGTTTTAGTTGACGTTCAATCAAATAAGTATACGCATCCAAATCGGGTTGGTTGTTCGGATTTACCTGAAACACTTGTTTTTCACGTTCCAAAACTTGTAATCCCATATAAGCAGAACCTAAATCGCCGGTAACAACCAATAAATCGCCGTCATTGGCACCATTTCTATAAACTATATCTTTCTCGTTTGCTTCACCAATAGCCGTTATAGAAATAATCAATCCTTTTTGAGACGAAGTGGTATCGCCTCCAATAACATCTACATTATAAAATTTTGCTGCCAAAGCAATTCCGTCAAACAATTCTTCTAAAGCTTCCAGCGGAAAACGATTGGAAACTGCCACCGAAACCGTTATCTGTGTTGGTTTCGCATTCATCGCGCAAATGTCTGACACATTTACAACAACAGCCTTATATCCCAAATGACGCAAAGGCATATAAGACAAATCAAAATGAACGCCTTCAATCAATAAATCGGTAGAGACGAGCACTTTTTTCTCCTTAAAATCCAAAACAGCAGCATCATCGCCGATACTTTTTAGCGTAGAAGGTTGTTTTACATCAAAGTTTTTTGTCAAATGGTCAATCAAACCAAATTCACCAAGCTGTGAAAGGGAAGTGCGTTGCGGAGATTTATCTTCTAACATAGTTACTGAATTTTAGGTTGCAAAGTTACAAAGTTTTTTAGCCATAGTTTGCACAGATTCTCGTTGATTATTTGCAACTTTATAGGAATAAATTTTTGCTATGAAACTGCACCAGATTATAACGCTAACGATAAATCCGTCATTAGACAAAAGCACTCATTTTACAGGATTAATAGCGGAACAAAAAATCCGATGTGAAAAACCAAGATATGATGCCGGTGGAGGCGGTATAAATGTCTCTAAAGCCATTGCGAAACTAGGCGGTAATTCACTTTGCATACATACTTCGGGTGGATCGGCAGGGAAAATGCTAGAAGAATTGATTCAAAAAGAAGGTGTTGAGAACAAAGTTATTCCGACCAAAAACTGGACAAGAGAAAATTTCATTGCTTTTGAAAATGCAACAAAGGCGCAATACAGATTCGGGTTCCCAGGAAATGAATTATTTGATGACGAACAAAAAGCCATAATTGAGGTAGTAAAAGAAATTAAAACCAACTACTTAGTTATTAGCGGGAGTTTGAATGAAGGATTACCTACTGATTTTTATCAAAAAATTGCAGAAACTGCAAAAGCTACTAAAATAAAAGTAATTGTAGATACATCGGGCGAACCATTACGAAAAGTGCTGGAAAAAGGAGTTTATTTGATTAAACCAAATATTGGTGAATTAGCCAAACTAATTGGAGTTGAAAGGTTAGAATTATCCGAAGTTAAGAAAGCCGCCAATACTTTAATTGAAAGAGGAAGTGCCGAAATTGTAGTAG
>JAYTGH010000519.1:0-3844 GCA_043733645.1 Flavobacterium sp.
TAGAAAAAAATACAATTCCAAAGGATAAAGTTGACAAATCCTCTCTATTGAAAAAACTCCTTGAAAATGGTAATCTTCAATTGATTAATCAAGACATAAAAGGAGGATTTCATTTTAATGGTAACTTTCATAATGCCAACGATTTAAAAGAAGCTTTGGCTCAACTAGCAAATCTTCAAGAATATAAAGAATTGGTTACAACTGAAACAGTAACTGTTTTACAAATTTTTGAAGAAGTTTTCAATCATAAAGCATTCACAGGACGTTCAGGAACGTTCTATGGTTATGAAGGTCTAGGGTCTATTTATTGGCACATGGTTTCAAAATTATATTTAGCAGTTTTTGAAGTTACTAATGATGCTATAAATATGCAAGAAAGTAAAAATGTTGTTAATTCATTAATTACCCATTTTGACGAAATTGGAAACGGAATAGGTATCCATAAATCCCCCGATGTTTATGGTGCATTTCCAACCGATCCGTATTCTCATACGCCATTCAATAAAGGAGCACAACAACCAGGTATGACTGGACAGGTGAAAGAAGATATACTTACTAGAATAGGTGAATTGGGAGTAAAAATGCATGATGGAAAATTACAATTCCAACCTAATTTGCTTCATAAAAAAGAGTTTTTATCTCAAGATACAGAAGCTATATTTATACAAATAGATGGAACTAAAAAGATAATCACTTTAGAAAAAGATAGTTTGGCATTTACCGTTTGTCAAGTTCCGGTTGTATACAAAAAAGCTTTAAAAAACAGTTTGGAATTGCATTTTAAAAACGGAACTGAAGAAACATACAATACTCTAGAATTAGATGATAACCAAAGCAAAAAAATTTTCAATCGAACTGGTGAAATTTCCAGTATTGCGGTTTTTTTAAATGAAGATTACTTAAGATAATGAATAAACTGATTAGCATCATACTACTCTTGTTTATATCATGTAATCAAATAAATACTAGAAATATAGTTTCAAAGGAAATGACCGCAGAAAAATTATTAGGAAATATAAAGTATCAGGCTATTTGTTATGGTGGTTATCGAACACAAACGAGGGAAAATGAACCTACAATTATAGAGCTAAAGGAAGACCTGAAAATTCTTTCTGCTATGAATATTAAAATTATACGAACCTATAATGTTCATCATAAGGAAGCGTTTAATTTGTTGAATGCTATAAGTGAGTTAAAAAAGGAAAACCCAAAGTTTGAAATGTATGTGATGTTGGGTGCATGGATTGATTGTAAAAACGCTTGGACTGATTTGCCTCCAGTTCATAATGAAGAGAGCAATCGGAATGCTATTGAAATTGAAGAAGCTGTTAGATTAACTAATGAATATCCTAATATCGTTAAAATTATTGCAGTCGGGAATGAAGCAATGGTAAAATGGGCAACTAGTTATTATGTTTCTCCAAATATTATTTTAAAATGGGTTAATCATTTACAAAGTTTAAAAAGACAAGATAAATTGCCAAAAAATGTATGGATAACAAGCTCAGATAATTTTGCTTCTTGGGGCGGAGGAGATGCAGAATATCATACAGATGATTTAAATAAATTAATCAAAGCGGTTGATTATATTTCTTTACATACATATCCAATGCACGATACTCATTATCATCCATTTTTTTGGGGAACAATGGAAAACGAAGAACATTTGCAAGATAAAGAAAAGGTTGATGCAGCTATGATAAGAGCCAGAGACTACGCTATTTCACAATATAAAAGTGTGGTTAGTTATATGAAATACATCGGTGTAAACAAACCTGTTCATATTGGCGAAACGGGATGGGCTAGTTTGGATAATGTACTTTATGGTGACAGAGGTTCGAAAGCAACAGATGAATACAAGTCAGCTCAATTCTATAAATTGATGCGAGACTGGACAAATGCTATAGGTATAACTTGTTTTTACTTTGAAGCTTTTGATGAAAATTGGAAAGACAGTACAAATCCTGTTGGATCCGAAAATCATTTTGGATTGATTAATTTACAATCGGAGGCCAAATTTGTACTTTGGGATGCTGTTGACAAAGGAACGTTTGATGGTTTAACACGAAATGGAAAGCCCATTACAAAAACCTATAAAGGAAATGAAAAGGCATTGTGGTCGGATATAAAAACGCCGTCTAATTTAGTAAAACAGTAGTAATAGTGAAGATTAGATATTGCATATATCACATTAAATTTTTGATAATCTCATTTATCATGGCAACTTATTTGAATAGTTGCAAAACAGCAAAAAGTATGGAAACGGAGGTATACGAGACTTCAGCAAATGGAAATTCATTAAAAAAAATGACATCATTTTCTTTAAATGAAAATCCTGTAATAATTATTTTGAATCCCTACGAAAAATTTCAAACCATAACTGGGTTTGGTGGTTCATTTACAGAAGCTTCGGCCTCTTTACTCAATCGATTAAGTAAAGGAAATCGCAAGAAAATATTGGATGCTTATTTTAGCGAAGAAGGAGCCAATTATTCACTTACTAGGACTCATATTGCCTCTTGTGATTTTTCTTTAAGTAATTATACATATGCTAAAGTAGAAAATGACTTGGAATTAAAGCATTTTACAATTGAAGATGATAAAGAAGATATCATTCCGATGATATTAGAAGCCAAAGCTATTTCAAAAGAAGGTTTTAAAATTATAGCATCACCATGGACTGCACCACCGTGGATGAAAGACAATAAAAAATATATAGGAGGAAAATTACTTCCTCAATATTATGACACTTGGGCTTTATATTTTTCAAAATATTTTGATGCTTATAAGAAAGAAGGTATAAATATTTGGGGAATTACAGTTGAAAATGAACCAAATGGAAGTGGTGATAATTGGGAAAGTATGATTTTTTCTCCAAAAGAAATGACTGATTTTGTTCAAAATCATTTAGGTCCAAAATTAGAAAAAGACGGTTGGGCTGATGTTAAAATATTAGGCTACGATCAAAATAGAGCTGGGATAAAAGAATGGGTAGATGTGATGTATAAAGATGAACAGTCATCAAAATATTATGATGGATTAGCCATTCATTGGTATGAGAGCACCTATGAAGTCTTCCCAGAAGCTTTACAATATGCACATCAAAAAGCGCCTAATAAATATTTAATTCAAACCGAAGCTTGTGTTGATTCTGAAATTCCGCATTGGAATGATGATGCATGGTATTGGAAAAAAGAAGCTACCGATTGGGGTTGGGATTGGGCCAGCGAAAAAGACAAATATTTGCATCCTAAATATGCGCCTGTAAATCGTTATGCAGTTGACATAATAGGTTGTTTAAACAATTGGGTTGATGGTTGGGTTGATTGGAATATGGTTTTGGATACGCATGGAGGACCTAATTGGTTTAAAAATTGGTGTGTTGCTCCCGTGATTGTTGATCCAGAAAAGGATGAAGTTTATTTTACTCCTTTATATTACACAATGGCTCATTTTAGCAAGTTTATGAGACCTGGAGCTGTAAAAATAGGTTGTGTTATTAATAATAATGATATGATGGCAACAGCTGTAATAAATCTAGACGGAACTATTGCATTAGCTATTTTCAACCCTACAGATAAAAGTCAAACGATTGAAGTAAATCTTATTAAACAAAAAATAAAAATATCCATAAATGCAAAAGCATTACAAACAGTGGTAATTAAATCATAATAATTTAATATTCTTTAAATATGTCAAATAATAATTCTAACACCAAGAACTTGGTTCCAATGAGTCAAAAAATCGCATTTGGATTAGGTATGTTAGCCAACCAAATGTTTCCTGCAGCTCTGGGTATTTTTATGGTTGTGTTGGTCGAAAATTTAGGCATGCCAACATGGAT